>CAZAKW010000266.1:0-4300 GCA_964485835.1 uncultured Bacteriovoracaceae bacterium | reverse complement strand
GCGGAAAGCGTCGATTTCCGGGTGTCTCGTCGCTCGTCGACCCACCAATTGACCGCCAGGCCATAGCGCTTTCCGGTTGCGGGAATGAATTGCCAAGGACCGACGGCCTTCGCCGTCGACCGAGCATGGTTATTAAACCCGCTTTCGATCATCGCCAGATAAACAAGGTCTTCGGGCAATCCGTATTGGCGAAGCAGGGGTCGAATAAACGGGATAAAATGCTCGGAACGTTCCAGATACCGTTCGAAATGCTTACGACCCCGGCCTGTAAAATAGTCGATCCATTTTTCGACGGCGGAATTCACCGTGATTGGATAATCGAATTCGGTGTTCTCAAGCTTCACGCCTTTGATGATGATCTCGTCGGCTTTTACAACGGATTGACCTCGGGGGGCGGTCATCCGAGCGGAAGCATCGCGGACACCCGTATCGGTATTTGTGCCGTCGGCGGGCGATGCGCCATCTTCATAAATTCGTGCACTTCCATCCCCGACAATCGAAGAAGACGACCGAATCGAAGGACTCGTGGCGCATGCCGTAATTACAGTCGAAGCAAAAACACTGACGAAGACGACTCGAGTCAAAGAACGAAAACAAACCATCGAAACCACCCCGTAGGATAAAGGCCCTGCAATCTCATCCATTAGATTGCGTGTCGTATCCCTAAGTTCTCAGTTTAGGGTGCGCAGCCTAGGGCTGTCAAAACCGGATTTTCTTCTCTCACTCCTTCGAGTTGAGCGTGGAAAGATCGGCTTCTGTTACCGGTTCGATTTGAAAACCAGATGCAGGGGTCCTTCCCGCTGCTTGAAGAGAAGGAGCCTCGGCGGTCGTTAGCGGAATGGGGCCCGAACGCAAGCGTCCACGCTCCTGCCCGGCGAGAGCAAGCACGAAGAGCATGAGGACGATGAGTCCTAAGAAAAGGAAACGGCGGCGCACTTCGCTATGATTTGCAAAACCTAAGCCGATCGTTAACTTTTATTAATTTTTTTTAACTAATTGAAATTATAGATTAAATCTAAGTGAACCGCGCTAATTCAGGCAAAAGTGCCCAAATTTGGCGGCGATTATTTAGACAGTGTCAAAGTGTTAAACTATCTTAACCGCGTGATTTATTTAAAACGGCATCAACTGAAATGCGCCCAGGACCCACGAAAAAAAGAGCGCCAAAGGCCGCCATATAAAGGAAGGCGAGTTCTTTGATCTTCCACGGGTCGGCACCATGGGCCCAAAAAAAAGCAACGGCCATGGTTACCATCAAGGGAATCAGGCTCAAGCGAGTCAGGGCGCCGATCATTACAAGGCCCGCCGCGAAGAGCTCGGCCGAAATCGCGAGTCCCATACTGACTTGGCTTCCCACTCCAAACGGATCGGGAAAGGCCGCTGAATGCTCGCTCCAGCTTTGAAGCTTCGGGATTCCGTGCGCGAAAAGCATCGAGCCGCCGAATGCGAGTCTCAAAACCAGCTTACCGAGATCACCAAACCACTCACCGGAACCTAAAAATTTTGCGATCATAGCGGATCCTAGTGGGCGTTGGCCGCGTCGAATCCCTTAACGATATCGACGATCATCTTCACCAGATCTTCGTCGGTTTCGTAAACTTCGTCGATGCTCGCCGAACGCATCAGGTAACTCACGATCATCCCCGATACGGCATTTAAAGGCTTTAAGAAGTAAAAACCGTTCAACTCGTCGTCACCGAATCCCTCGCGAACCATGCGGCGGGCGGCTTTAAAGGCTTCCGACTCGGTGAAATTCGCTTCCGCAATCTTATCGGCGCTCGCTCCAAGCTTGGCGATGGCTTTTTCGCGGATATCTTCGTCCGTCATCACGTAGGGGCTGATCAAGGAATGGACCTCTTCCGCAACCACCTGGCGGAGCCTCGGCGGAAACGCGATCGACTTATTATTTTCAAGCCGGGTGACGATGCTCTTGCAGAGTACTTGAACGTTTTCTTTCCGAGTCATGGGCCCGAGTCTAACCTTAGAAATCCAACCCGCGAATCTTATTTTTTCTAAACACGGAAAATTTCAAGAACTTCGGGAGCCGGTAAAACCGGATTGTTCTGGTCAGGTCTTAAAGGATTTCGAGATCCAATCGTCGATACCCGCATCGATTTTGCCGCGAAACGCCGAGAGCAGGAACGAAAGCTTCCCGTTGAGGAGAATTTCGCCCTCCCGGCACTCCAGCCGCGCGGTGACCTGCGGGGACTTTAATTCGACCACTTTATGATCGTCTTCACGAGAGACTTCGAACTTTCCGAGGCTTCCCGTGTCCTTTTCCAGGAACTTATCGAGAGCTTTGGAAATACGAGCGTAGATTTCGGTAGAGGTCCGACCGGGTAACGGAATCGTACGTTGATAGCTCGGCATAAGGCATTCAGCCTAACTGAGAAGCTCAAACACGGCAAGTTCGTGGCCCGTTTCCACGATATCGCCGGGAACGACTTTCCACTCCATGAGTCGCACCGGAAGCGGAACGGCATGGGGGACCAGAATACCGATCGACTCGATGAGACACGCACGATCGTGTGGCTGAAGGACTTCGCCCGCCTGGCGAAGCAAGGCATGAATTCGTCCAGGTGCCAATGCGAGTATCTTCCGAAACCTTCGCGAACCGGCAGCCGGCTTTGCGCCCGTTCGCACGCGGCGGATCGAAAAAGTCCAGATACCGAAATGAAGAAGCCATCGATCGTCACGACGATCGGGTTCGAATAAAAACCGAACGGAGCGGCCCCCCATCTCAAGCGTCCCTGAAAGGGCCTCATGGAAGTCCAGCAGTGGCAGACTCTCTTCTTTGGGCTCAACCCACCGCCCTTCGACCGCCCATCGATCTCCAGCCTCTCCGAAAAGTTTTGCCGCAAGCGAAACGGCCACTCCAACCACGGACGGATCTAGCCCGGTTGAAGGAATAAAGTCATCGTCGATAAAACCGGCATGGATCAAGTTCTCACGGACGAAGGGATGGGCGAGGAGTTCCATCAAAAACCGACGATTGGTTTGCAAGCCTCCGGCGATCCACACTTTTTCAATCGCCCGACCGGCAGCCCGCAACGCCGAGGGGCGGTCTTCGGCGAAGACAAACAACTCGCCGATCACCCCGGTGGAAGTCCACGCCACTGTTTGACCGGCCCGATAACGCGTCGTCCAGATCGCCTCCGCCATCTTGCCCGACTCGAGATCAACCGAGAACGCCGAGTTCGCCGAAATTTCGCGCACGATGCCCGGGCAAGGAATCTGGCGGACCGGATCCTCGGCGTAAAATCGAAGAGCGAGTCCGGCCCCCCACCGTGGCCTTCTCTTCGACGGAAGCGGCACCGGCATCTGGCCAAGAGCAGCCAACTGCCATTCGACCGCACGCGAACCGTGCATTTCCTGCCAAAGGAGAAAGCCCGCATTGAGGCGGGCGGCGGCGTCGATCATGTAAACTCGGTCGCCATCGACCAAAAACTCAAGGGATCCGGAGCCGGAAAACCCCAGGTGCGCGACCCACTTACGGATTGCCTCGGCCATGGAGGCCTCCGCCTTCTCGCCGAGATTCGTCGCCGGAGCAAACTGGATCATCCTTCGCCAGCGTGTTTGAAGAGACGCGTCGATCACCGGAAAGATCTCTAAGAATCGATTCCCGTCGGCTGCGAAAGGCACGACTAAATGCCGCGCGGACGGGAGGCATCTCTCAATCAAGACGCTTGCTTCGCCATACCGACGAGTGAGTTGCTCAAACCAAACGGGGACGGTCTCGCGAAGCTCTTCCAGCGAATTCACGACCTCAATCCCGTGGCCCTGGGCGACTTTCAACGACTTCAAAACGACCGGAAACGCTTCGCCGGTCGACTCCAAGACGGCCTCGATTTCCCGAAGACTCGAAAGAGGATCCAGCGCGATGGCCAAGTGGGGAATGCCGGCCGCTTCCGCCTCTCCAAGTACATTCAATTTATTGAAGCAAAGCGAGAGCGTGCGGGCGCTCGGCGTTACCGGAAAAAAACCTCGACCCTCCGCGATCTGGGGAAACTCCGGGCGGTCGGCCCAAAACGACAGCCCCGGATGCAGGAAGGTCGAAACGTCCGAAGCGTGGGCGGACATCCACGAAAAAAGCTCCTCGTCCGTCGCGGGGGTCCGCACGGTTTCCGCTGGAATGCCGAGCTCGCGGAACTGGCCAGCGATTAACTCGGCGAGCTCCGGGGGCCCAAATACGAAGGCGCGCGCCTCGGTGGTCGGGAGTTGCATGGATCCAGCAAAGTTTAGCAAAGCGGCCCGTTTTATGAGAAGAATTTCCCTGCAAATGAAGATCCCCCTCTCCCTC
>CAZAKW010000265.1:0-4305 GCA_964485835.1 uncultured Bacteriovoracaceae bacterium | reverse complement strand
ATCTGATGACGAAGGCCGATTTCGGAACGATCTTCTTCTGGGGAACGCTCGTCTATGGTTTCTCCTTCATCATCAACGGCCCCTTGGCGGATCGATGGGGGGGGCGACGTACGATGCTGATCGCGGCCGCCGGAAGCGCGGTGATGAACGTGGCGATGGGATACGTCGCCCAAAGTGGTTTCAATAATGGGGTCTTGATTTTTTCGGTGCTTTACGCCGCGAACATGTACTTCCAAAGCTTCGGCGCCGTCTCGATCGTCAAGGTGAACGCGCACTGGTTCCACGTGACCGAGCGCGGGACGTTCGGCGGTATTTTCGGAATTCTGATTTCCCTCGGCATTTACTTCGCTTACGACTGGAACGCGCTGATCCTAACGTTCGCGCCGCTACAGTGGGTGTTTTACACGCCGGCGATCTTGCTCGCCGTATTTTGGGTCCTCGACTACTTCCTCGTTCGCGACACTCCTGGAGAAACGGGCCATCCGGATTTCGACACCGCGGACGCTTCCTCCGGCGAAGGCTCGGAGCGACTGCCGGTTACGCAAGTCGCGATGAAGATGTTCAAAAACCCGATCATCATGACGATCGTGGCGATCGAGTTTTGCAGCGGGTTTCTGCGGAACGCGATCATGCAGTGGTACATTATCTTCGCGAACGAAACCGGCATCAAAGAATCGTTCGTTCCCTCGAATTGGGGTCTGCTTCTTTGCGTCGCGGGAATCTTAGGCGGCGTCTTTGCGGGCACGATCTCGGACCACCTCTTCCAATCCCGTCGCGGGCCCGTTTCGGCCGTCCTTTACGGATCGATGTCCGTTGGCGCAATCATCCTTCTGTTCATGCTCGGGTCGCCGATGCTCGGTTTCCTCGTCGTCGCGATGTCGATGTGTATTATCGGTGTGCACGGGATGCTTTCGGGGACCGCAAGCATGGATTTCGGCGGAAAGAAAAACGTCGGCGTTGCCGTGGGTTTAATCGACGGGTTCGTTTATTTGGGCACCGCTTTCCAATCGATCCTTTACGGAAATATCCTTCCTAAAGGAGAGGCGGCGAAAGACCCGGCGAACTGGACGCTTTGGCCGGTGGCGATGCTTCCCGTCGCTTTGCTCGGCTTCTTTTTCTGCACTCGCATTTGGAATGCGCGAGCCCAGTCGAAAAAGCAAACAGCCTAAAGACGAACGCTAAAGTCTCCCGCGCGCGCGAAGCTCACGAATCAACATCGGTTCGACCGGAATGCGGGCTAGCATACCGTCCAACCACTGGCGTGCCTGCGGATTCGGGTTTGGCGATTTTTCGGCGAGAATCAGTTCGTTTTTCATCGAATGCTCCCACCCAAGAAGTTCCGTCACCGTCACCGAATATCCCATGGCTTCGAGAGCCAGGGTGCGCAGCACGTTCGTGTAGTGGCTGCCGAATTCCCGGGAGTGGAGGGGGTGGCGCCAGAGAAACGAGAAGTCGGATTTAGGAACCGACTTTAGGAGTCGGGAAATTTCCGCCTGGCAGCAAGGTACCAGAGCGATTACTCGGGCGTCCTTTTCGATCGCAAGCAAGATGGCTTCGTCCGTCGCGGTATCACAGGCGTGGAGTGCGACTAAGACGTCAAGCGCGGAGGGGGTCGCCTCCCGAATGCTCGAGGTGAGGAACTCCATTCGGTCAAATGCGGTCGCCGCCGCTAGGGCACTCGCGCCACGCACAAGCTCCGGACGTGCTTCGATATTGAGGATTCGACCGCGTCCAAGCGGCCCTACCCAAAGATCGTAGAGTAAAAACCCAAGGTAGCTTTTTCCCGATCCGACGTCCACGATCGTGGGCGATTCGGACGCCCCGAACACTTTTTCAAGCGACGGCAGCAAGAGGCGAGTGAAGTGATAGATCTGTTTGAGTTTGCGACGAGCGTCTTGATTGAGTTTGCCCTCGCGGGTGAGCAGGTGGAGTGCTTGAAGCAGCGCCGGGCTTTGCTTGGGCCAAAGGTCTTCCAGATCGCCCTTGAGAATCTCTTTTGCGCGTTCGGCTGGGCTCATTTCTTTTTCCGCCGCGTTCCGGTCCGTAAGGTTTCCCCGGGTTCCGGGGCGAATCCAAGATTGATGATTTTTTGGATCAAATCGTCGTAGCTCAAGCCGGATTTAATCGCCGAGAGCGCGAAATCGCCGTCTTTCTCGATCGATGGATTGGGATTCGCCTCGATGCAGAAAATCTCGCCTTCGGGCGTAAGACGCAAATCGATTCGTCCGTATCCGGACAAGCCCAAGACACGGTAAATTTTTTTGCAAAGCTCCTCGAGCTTACTCGCAAGATCCTTGTCGAGATTCGCGGTACCGGTGCGGATGCCCCATTTTTTCCGGTACTCGTCGTCCCACTTCGCTTTGAAGCTCGCGAATTTCGGTTCGCCCTCGGGCACTTCCGTAAAAAAGAGTTCCCGCGCGGGAAACGTCGAGAGCCGCTCGTTCCCTAAAACGCCGACGTAGAGCTCGCGCCCCGCGATGTATTCCTCGACGATCACATCCGTTTCGAAACGGTCGTGGAGGTAACGAACGCGTTCGAGCGCGTCTTTTTTGGATTCCGCGAACGAGAGTTGCGAAATTCCTTCCGAGGCTTCGAGATTCAAAGGCTTGATGAAGACCGGAAGTTTTAAGTCGCCGAGACTTCGAATCGGTGAACTTTTCCGGCTGATGACGAAGTGGGGGACTTTCACGCGGTGGTAAGAAAGGATCTTTTTCGCAAGCCCCTTGTCCTTGCAGATCTTGAGCGCTTGGGGGGCCGCACCGGTGTAGGGAATGCCGAGTAGCTCGATCAAAGACGCCAGATGGGGTTCGAATTGCCGATCGCCGCGAAACGCTTCGGAGAGATTGAAGATCAAGTCCGGTTGATGTTTTTTGATTTCCGAGAGCAGTTGCTCAAGGTCGTCGTGAATTCCAAGCGGGATGGCGTCGTGACCCAGGCGCTTAAGGGTGGCAAGAATATGTTTCTCGCTCGCCCAGTCGTCGGTCTTCATGTACTCGGCGTATTGGTCCGGACGAAGGGGAATCGAAAGGTCGAAAAGCAGGATGATTTTCACTAGCCGCTCCTTTCTCGCCGTCTGCTAGACGCGGCGCTTGAATTTTCCGGTGAAAAGATAGTGGGTAACGACCGTCGCAAGGTAAGCGGAGAGCTGGAGATGCGTGTCGGCGTGAGTGCGTCCCACGCGAAGCTGTAAGTTTTCCGACCGAGCGATTAGTTTTCGCACGAGCGACTCAATCGGGAACTTACGCTCTCCCGTCCAATAGGCGACGGAGTCGATGATCTCTTTTCGTTTTTTCGCCATGAATTGCGCCGCCGAAAAATCCCGCTTGGAAAGAGACGGGTCCCCGTTAAAGATTCGGCGAAGATCACCGTCGTAGAAATCCGGATAGTCCGTCTCGTGTTCTTTTTTTCTTTTCGCGTAATATTTCGCGAGCGTCGTTTTCATCCGACTCGCCTGAAACGGCAGAGCCCCCTTTTCGCGAATCGGTTCTTTGCCGCCGACTTCTTTCGCAAGCTCGTCGAGATAATTGAGTTTGCGTAAAGCGCCGCTCCAACTGCGATACGTTTTTTTCCAGTCGCTGTGGGGATTCAGCCAGACGGCGAACGTCTCGGCGAAATCCTCGTCCGGATGGGCCTGGGCGTACCAATTTTCCAGATGCTTGACGTAGGTTTTCGAATAAGGCTTGGGCCGATAAGTTTCCGGCGCGTACTCCTTGTCGGGAGAGCCAAAGATCTCGCGCCACTTGCGTCGCCGGGAAAATCGATAGGCGTGGTCGAAGCAATGGCCGGCCTCGTGGCGGAGTAATTTTTGGCACCATTCCGGGGTGCCGCCCTCGACTTCGAACATCATCCGTTGCTCAAGATCAACCAAACGGGGGTGGGCGAGGTAAAAGGGAATAGAGATGGCCAGCATCCCTTCCGGACTAAACCACTCGTCGCCCAGATAAATTTCGGGGCGAAAGACGAGTTTTTTTGCTTCCAACTCGTCGTACAGTTCCACGACGCGGTCCGAAAGATTCGATTTTTTCAGATCCAGGCCCAGATCGCAGATCCGGAGCTTTAAGAGTTCGTCGTCTTTCAGAGAGGTCCAATCGGAAGCCATGGAGATATCTTAGGCTGAATGGGTTAAGATGGGAAACGTGGACCCCCAAGATAAAGTAGAAAAGTCGGAATCGGAGTGGCGTCGGGAACTTGCCCCGGACGTTTTTCACGTCCTGCGAGAAAAAGGGACCGAGCGCGCCTTTACGGGCGAGTATTGGGACCGATTCGATCCCGGGATTTACCTCTGCGGTGGCTGCGGGGCAGAAC
>CAZAKW010000264.1:0-4376 GCA_964485835.1 uncultured Bacteriovoracaceae bacterium | reverse complement strand
ACGTCGGATGCTTTTACGATTGTGAACTAGGCGTAAAAAAAGCAGCAACTCCATGTTGCAGCTCCCTTCGCTACTTTGTGCCGCTCTAGCCCGGCATTTCAGCCCACGCTCTCGGCAGGTCAGAAATGACACAGATTGAAATGACAGAGTAATTTAGCCGAGCATTTTATTCCTGCGAAAATCGCACGATTACTCCGATAATACAGTGAATAGCTTTTTCAAAATGAGAATCAGAAACATGAAGAATGCGTTATTTCTCACTGTTTGCTTAGTGACCCTAGCCGCTTGCCAGCCGATGATACCGGGCCAGAGCAAGTTCAAATATTCACTCGCTGTAAGCGATGGCAATTCGAACTCAACGGTGGGTGCAGTTACAATAAACAGCCTCAGTTCTACGGCGGACTCGATCACCGTTAAAATCAACAACACCCCCGATGCTACGTCGTATGTTTACACGCTATACAAACAAACGGATGGCACTACCTCTCCCCTATCCGCAATTGAACTAAAAGATACTCAACACACATTCAGTGGGCTTACCGGCAATACCCATTACAAGCTATCCTTGTTCGCAAGGATCGGCGGTTTGGGCGATGGTCCAGCGGTGTTTGAGGAAATCAAAACTCAATCAAGCGGCCCGACGGCCCCTCCCCCTCAACCCGCACCGCCGCCAGAACCAGAAGTCGTCCAGCCACCTGACACAAACGGCAGATCGATCTCATTGGAAGATTTTGGCGGCTTAGCCTACTACAAACGTTTTGATGGCGGACTCCGATACACGCCCCTCGGAAATGGGACCACTCGAATTTCGTACGAAGGCGCAGAGAATGTCTTTACGAACTCCGACCTGGGAAAGTCTTTTGTAGGACTTTTTGTTCATCAAAACCCAGACCTTCCGGAAGCTACATGCAGTGATGAATACTATCCAGGGCTGGCCAACGCATCTCGATATTCGAAAGTCGTGAACGTCGAGAATAGTAAAAATATCATTGTCGACTTTGAATTTAACGGAGGCAGTGCCGCCACTCCTAGAGGCCTTTCAAATCAGAAAGGCTATGTTTTCTTTGATAACTCGAATGCATTTGCAAGCATGATGAAATACTTTTTCTCCGCCGAATCCGTCGAAGAGGAAATTCTTTTTCAACCCTACGGGAAGAACGGCATCCTAAGCAAAGTCTACGTCGTCCCTCAGATCTCAAATTGGCAAACCACCAACAAGGCCGTTAAATTGTGGACGGGAACGAAACAAAGGGCGCGTTTAAAAATCGGCAAAGAAGACCATTTCAAATGGGGCAATTCCCGTTTGTGCTACAAACAAAGTGGATCGGTTTTCAATTTAGGCCGGTGGGCCAAGAACTTCATCATTCACAATCTGGATCTGATCCCCCCCCACAGAAAAGTCGTCGAAACCGAAGTAGCCCGAACATCCCTTTTTACAAATGATCCGAATAACGAAGGCCAGAACCGCATCGTTGGTGTGATCAACAACGAATCTCTCGTCGAAAAACGGGAGATTGGCGCCAACCTGACCCATGAGAAGTTCTATACTTTTGGCATCGGAACCCTTTATGGGAATGGCAGTTTTGCAGGCAGCGGCGCTGCTCGAGACGTGAGTGACTACTTTTATTTGCTTCTAAAAAACACTGAACATTCAGGTGGTGGCTACCTGGAATACAAGTCTCCACGCGGCGCTGCGGGATACTTGGTGATGGATAACGTCAATATCAGCTTTGACAACTCCCTCGGCAAGGCAAGCTTTAAAACGAAGGCACGGCTCACGACAGACAAGAGCGGCTTCCCTGCCCAATTACAGCAGGGTTCACACTATAATGAATATGTGGCCCATGTGGTTGATCCGAGCACGCCGTTTTATCTCTTGAATAACTATTCAATCACCGACGGCTCCTCTCACAACCGATCAAGCGTGCTACAAATCGATAGCGCCACCTTTACTCTTCCTAAGAGAACTTATTGGGCGAACGTCCACGACACCGTCTTTTCTGAGGGGCAACCAACTCACACCTGGAACCTAAATAATGGCTTCACTGACGAATTCACTGCGTCGAAGCACTTACTTTTTGTGATCCCTAAAAGGTCGAAAATTTACAGGATTTCTCGCAACTACAGACTGACAAACTATAACTATGGCTTACCTGGATCTCAGCGCCAATGGATTGCGGCCCCTCCAACTCAGTCCACGAACATTAACAACCAAATAAGAAGCTTCATTAATTACTCAGTCGTAAAAAATAAACTCATCGAAAGTATCGACCCTAAATCGATCCCCGCAAACGCCAAGCCTATTGAGTTTCAGGCCGGTGATAAGTTTAAAATCGTCGGCTACGGAGACACCGTCTACACCATCAAGAACAAAAAAAACAAAGAAGAGGTAGACGAAGGCTGGGCTTGGGAGATTGCTTCAAATCGATCTACTTTCTATGCTTACGCAGTCGGAATACTCGACAAAAATCTTCCAAGTAATCTTCCACAGGATTTTGAAATCGAAATCGTTCACAGTTCTGCCGAGTATCTATTAGACGGGGAAGTTCGTGATGCCTACATTGCCTTTAAAGCCGATCAAATGTTCATCGCAGACGAAAACTCTAAGTTTGGCGACTTCAACATTATCAGCGGCGCAGCGGTAGGACATAATTTTTACAATCACCGCGAACTCAGTCTATGGATCAAGGATACGAAAATTGAGAGTGGTTTCTATCGTGACAGCACGAACTCTCTGGACGGCAGCTTGTATAATTATTCCAAGGCTGGATACGTGTTTATAAATTCGTCTGGATTCGTTGATCAATTTTTGAGTGTTGGAGCTCAGACGTTTTCCAAGCGCGATATTCTTGAACAAAAGTTAAACCTGAATGTTCCAGGCGAGAAGAAGGCAAAACTCCGGCTCTATAATTCGCAGAATATCAATTCTGATGCGGGCGTTTACCTTGAACGATACGGCACCTCAGATCAAGCTCCGGTTATGCCGGCGGCCTGTCAGGAAATTGTAAACGGACTTCCCAATTAAGCTGAGTGCCGCTTTTACCGAGCGACTAACGCCTTAAGCTCCGCGCAGCTCGGAGTCTTGCGCCCCTCGCTCCCGACCAGTTCCGCAACAAAAGGATCCCGCTGCGCAAACGCGCGCGCGAGTTCCTGGGTTCCGCTCCCGTACTCCCGGTCGGACGGAGGCAAACGAATCCCAAGCGCATTCGTGAAATCGGAAAATCCCATGTTCCAGTTTTGGGAAAAGTCGGAGCGTGCCAAAAGCCAAAAGAATCCGATCGCCGAATTCGAATACGGCTTTGCGTCTGTTTCGACTCCGACGATCTCGTTTGGCAGTGGAATACTTTTCATGAAATCTTGCCGAAAGCTCGGCGTCTCCACGCAGTAGAGGGTCGCCAGAAGATCAATGCGGATCTCCGGGTACCGGGGGCTATTCACGACGCGATCCGCGATCCGGGAAAGATTCAGCCGAGTCAGCTTCCGTAAAAGCGTCGCGTTCGGACGGCCTCGCATTCGTCCGCTTCGATCGGTCGCCAGATGCGTGCGGTCCAGATCAACGAGATTCGAATAAAGAGGACTCGTTCGAGCGCGCTCAATAAACGATTGAAACCGGGGAAGCTCCGTCTCGGGCTCAAGCCGGTCGTCTTGCTCTCCGTAAGCCCCGGGCCACTTTGCAAACGGCTCAAATATCGGGTGCGGATCGGCGACCAAACCGTGGCATCCGGCGCAGCGCCCGGCCTCTCGCCTAAGCGTCGCGCCTTGCACGCGATCAAACGTCACTTCCGAAAATTCGAATCGACGCAGTCGATGATCAAAACTCATCATCTCAAGCGTCCCGTAATCGGCGTCGCCGGCACCATTAAAGGTAAGGACGAACGACCCGTCGGCGTTTGATAAAATCGCCCTCGGCTCCGCCGCCGATCCTGACTGCATGCTACGGCTCCTTTGCATCAAGACCGCATTCCGGCGAAAATCGGCGGGTAAGTGCTTGAGCGTCTCAGCCACCGTCGCGGGCCGGTTCTGGACGAGAATCTCCTCAAGGTCGCGGAGTGAGAAATCGGCCTGCGCAGGCGAAATGAAAAAGAAAGACAAGACTAACGCTGAAATCATGGGGCAGCGTGTCTCACTTAATGCCGCTTTTCGCAAGCGCGCCTAAGTAAAGCCTATTGCGTCGCAGACGCAGAAGGACACAGAGCGCTTATATTGGGTCTTTTCCTTTAGATTTCGGCGGCAGTGGGCATTCGCCAGAAGCCGGTGCCGGACATCTTCGCCTGACGGTATTCTACATACGGGTAGGAAAGTGTCGCTGCTTGTTCTTTCGTCACGATGTACCAGCGATTTTCGGCAGGCGAAAGGATAACGACGTCGCTTTCATT
>CAZAKW010000263.1:0-4383 GCA_964485835.1 uncultured Bacteriovoracaceae bacterium | reverse complement strand
CTCTAGAGGTATGGGCACTGCGCCCGCAGACTCGAAAGAACGGCGATACACTAACTCGCACAGGCTAGCACAAGAGTTTCCGAAGAAGAATGGGATTTCTCGGGTACCCGAGTATTCTATTCAATTTATGGAGAAACGAAATAAACAGGCGCCAAATCTACTATATCGGTTCCGGAGCTAGGAAGCGGGCTGCCCGATCGACGACCCTGAATCCGTGAGCGTACGGACCGGGACGTCCCCCGCGAAAGGCGAGGAAACGAACCTGGCTAGATGGACCGTGAAGGTCGATCCCGCGCCCGGCTGGCTTACCAATGTAATTTGCCCGCCGTGGGCCTCAACGATCTGGGTGACAATATAGAGACCGAGGCCGAGTCCCCCAAAATGATTGCCCGATACGGCTCGTTCGAAACGGCCGAAGACGCGGGAGTGATCCGCTTCCGCGATGCCCATCCCGTGATCTTGGACCGAGAGTTCGACGGAATCGTCGGTTGCTTTGAGCACGATGCGCACCTCGGTCCCGGCCGCGTATTTGAAAGCGTTGGTCAGCAGGTTCACGATCACCTGCTCAATTCGAAAGCGGTCCCATTGGACTTCGATTCCGGGGAGGAGGTCGAAAACAAGGGAGCATCTCGCCATCCGGGCTTCTTCCGCGAATCGTTCGCTGATCTCCGAAAGAAGTTCGGTGAGTTCGAAACGCTCGAAGTTGAGCTTCAGTCGACCCGAAGTGATTCGTGAGATATCGAGGAGATCGTCGATCAATCGTGAGAGACGATTGATCTGTCGATCCGACGCTTCGAGCATCCGGGTCACCCGGGATAGATCCATTTCCCCGGGCGCATTCAGTAAAAGGGCTCGGCGCAAGCCTTGGGTCTGGAGTTTCAAGGGAGTCAGCGGCGTTTTCAACTCGTGCGAGGCGATCGAAAGAAAATCGTCACGGATTCGTACCGCGGCACAGGTCTGTTGGTAAAGTTGGGTATTTTCGATTCCGGCGGATATCCGGCGTGCGAGTTCTTCCGCCATGGCGAGATCCTCGTCGGTATAATCGTGGTTTGGGTCGCAGAGAACGAACGATAGCGATCCGATATAGCGGTCGCGAATTCGCAGAGGGACGCTGATCAAAGAGGTGGGCCGGATGCGGGAAGCGAGCAAGAGTCGTTCCGACTGCGCAAAGTTCGTCTCCAAAAAACGGACGTCGACTTTTTCGACCCACCAGGATTCTCCGGCGCGAAGACATTCGGGAACCGGAAGGCAAATGCGATGGAGGCGAAGTAGTCCTTCCAGCTCGGAATCCGAATGGGCGAGGGAAAAGCGCGGAGCAGGATCGGCGGGATCCTCGAGTTGGATCGAGCACCAGTTTGCCACTTTTTGGACCGCCAGGCGCGTGAGTTGATCGATCGACGTCGATGCGTCTAAGGACCGCGTGAGAATCCCGCTGGCATCGGCCAAAAAGTCGGAGCGTTCGCGATGTCGCTCCAGCGAAGCTTCGGTCTCCTTTAGCCGGCTTACGTCAATGGAAAGACCTCGGATCTCGTTTTGATTCTTCTCGGCGGCATGGGAAAGGCGAATTCCGGTGTGCAGCCAAGCGAGACTTCCATCGGCGCGGGAAAACCGATGCTCGAAATTCACGGGAGTGCCATCTTTCCGTAAGCGTTCCACGGCCGCAAAAAAATCAGAAAGATCGTCCGGATAAATATGGGCGGAGAAAAAATCCGCTTCGGCCATCCACCGGGCGATCGGATAGCCCAATAATTCTTCCGCGCTCGCGCTTACGAATTTCGTCGTCAGCGTGTCGGCGTTCATAGCCCATACGATTCCATGTTCGATCCCCTCGACCAGATCACGGAACTTCCGCTCCTCGGCGCGCTCCCGCCTCATGCTCTTCAATTCAAGCTGGGCGATGCACCGTTCGCGTTCCTTTTTCTCGGCCTCCCGCAAAAGCACTTCGGCTTGGACGAGTCTTTGGGTCTTTTGCGAAAGATCGACGAAGACCGAGACCTTGGAGCGAAGGATGTGGACGTCGAAGGGCTTGTATACATAATCGACCGCTCCGTGATCATAAGCGCGGTGGACATAGCGTTCGTCACTGCTCAGAGCCGTTACGAAAATGATCGGGATCTCGCGGGTGCGTTGGCTGCTCTTGATCAGCGTCGCCGTCTCGTATCCGTCGAGGTCGGGCATCTGAACGTCCATAAGAATCAATGCGGGTTCGTGGTTCAAGAGATAGCGCAACGCTTCGTCGCCCGAGTGGGCTTTGATCAATCGATAGCGAGGAGACCCGAGTACGGCTTCAAGGGCGAGTAAATTCTCGGGTCGATCGTCGACCAGGAGAATTTCGGTAGGCTCGGCGGCGTTCGATTGTGATTCCACGTCGCCTAAGTCTCCGCTTGAAGTGAATTCACGACAACTGAATTTCCTCAGCCGCGCGAAAATTTGCGCGGGCGAGTTTCCACGGGTTTGATTAAACAAAATTTATAATTTTTCACTTTCGTCTCGAGAAGCGAAAACCCATTCTCGAAAAAACTGGAGATTCTGTCGTGAAAAATTCTTCGCCGGAAGTTCGTCCCTCGGCCGCGAAATCGATGCTCAAACCTTCCGTTGCTAGAAGCGGCAATACGAAGCTTTCGCTTAAAAAAAAGAAAGCGTCAGTCCGAAAATCAACGTCGCATGCTCGCGCTAAAGCGTCTGCGGCGGCTTCACGTGGGGAAATCGAACAGTTAATCGAGGTGCTTAAGGCGATGAAGGAAGGCGATTTTTCGGCGCGCCTTTCCTACGAAAAGGGCGGAGCTCTTAGTCGCGCCGGCGAACTTCTCAACGATATCCTCGGGCTGAACGAGCACATGGCCCATGAGTTTCTGCGCGTCGGAAGAACCGTCGGGCAAGAAGGACGGATGACCGAGCGCGCTTCGATTGGCCCGGCTCGCGGCGCCTGGGCGACAAGCGTGAACGCGGTCAATCAACTGATCGGAGATCTCGTCGCGCCTACGAACGAGGTGGCCCGCGTGATTACGGCGGTTGCGAAAGGGGACCTTTCGCAAAAAATGTTTCTGGAGATCGAAGGTCGTCCGGTTCGCGGAGAGTTCTTCCGCATCGGCACGACGGTGAACTCGATGGTGGATCAATTAAATTCGTTCGCAGCCGAGGTGACCCGGGTGGCGAAGGAAGTCGGAAACGAAGGGAAGCTCGGCGGGCAGGCCGAGGTGAAAGGCGTTTCGGGGACTTGGAAGGATCTGACCGATAACGTGAACGGATTGGCCTCGAACTTGACGAACCAGGTGCGGAATATCGCGAAGGTGACCACCGCCGTCGCCAAGGGCGATCTTTCGCAGAAAATTACCGTCGAGGCGAAGGGTGAAATCGCCGAACTGAAGAACACGATCAACACGATGGTGGATCAGCTCTCGTCGTTCGCCGCCGAAGTGACCCGCGTGGCGAAGGAAGTCGGAAACGAAGGGAAGCTCGGCGGGCAGGCCGATGTCAAAGGCGTTTCGGGGACGTGGAAAGATCTCACTGATAACGTGAACGTTCTGGCGGCGAACCTGACGAATCAGGTTCGAAACATCGCAAAGGTGACGACGGCGGTGGCCACTGGGGATCTTTCGCAGAAAATCACCGTCGATGCCCGCGGCGAGGTCTACGAGCTTAAAAACACGATCAACACGATGGTGGATACGCTCCGTTCGTTCGCGGCCGAGGTGACCCGAGTCGCGAAGGAAGTGGGTACGGAAGGGAAACTCGGTGGGCAAGCGGACGTGAAAGGCGTGACGGGGACATGGAAAGACCTAACCGATAACGTGAATACGATGGCCTCGAACTTGACTGTCCAGCTGCGCGACGTTTCGAAGGTTTCCAGTGCGATCGCCAGCGGCGACTTGACCCAGAAGATCACCGTCGACGTGAAAGGCGAAATTCTCCAGATCAAGGATGTGATCAATAAGATGGTGGATCAGCTCAATTCGTTCGCCTCCGAGGTCACCCGAGTGGCGAAAGAAGTCGGAACGGAAGGGAAACTCGGTGGGCAAGCGAACGTGAAAGGCGTGTCGGGAACTTGGAAAGACTTGACCGATAACGTGAACGGATTGGCCGGGAATTTGACGGATCAGGTTCGAAACATCGCGAAGGTGACCACCGCCGTCGCTAACGGCGACCTTTCGCAGAAAATCACCGTGGACGCGAAAGGCGAAATCTACGAGCTGAAGAACACCATCAATACGATGGTGGATACGTTGCGGTCTTTCGCCGCAGAGGTTTTGCGGGTCGCGAAAGAAGTGGGTACGGAAGGAAAGCTCGGTGGTCAGGCCGACGTGAAGGGCGTGTCGGGGACTTGGAAAGATCTGACCGATAACGTGAACGGATTGGCCTCGAACTTGACGAACCAGGTGCGGA
>CAZAKW010000262.1:0-4415 GCA_964485835.1 uncultured Bacteriovoracaceae bacterium | reverse complement strand
CCGGCTTTAACTGGATATGGGCGAGCAAGGCTGAAGACAATATTTATCGCGCCGAGGGGATCGAAGACTACGTCGTTGACCAGGCTGACATCGGTACGGTGGTTACTGCCTATACCGATCCCGATGGGAGCGTTACAAGCTATACGGTTGAGCGAGCTGACGAAGAGGGAAGTTCGGAGAATTGCATCATTGTTCCCTGATTTCGCGATCACTTGCCGAATTGCTTGAACGAATAAATACAGAGCAGATCGTATGTTCTGCTGACACGCTCCGTAAACTGAAAACAAAGTGAATAAACTTAGGTCGCAAGACCTTACACCTAGTTCCGAGCGGAAATGACACACACCAATTATTGAAAGGCTGAATCATGACCCCATTCATTAGAACTTTTGTTTATTCCATTGCTACCATTTTGATCACTCCGCACGGAGCGTTTGCAAAGGACATTCGAAGCACCACGACCAGCGCTGCCATTCGTGTTGAACCCGTAGTAAACGGCGAAGTGACCGGAGCGAACGTTGAATTGTGCAATTTTTCCCACACGACAAAAACCTATTCGCAATGCCAGCCGATTTCGAAGTACCGGACTTTCTATACGACGCGTGAAATCGAGGGACTGGCCGACAAGCTCTATGTGGGTTTTCGTTCTAATCGCACTGATAACGCAATTTTTGGACTATTGACCGGATCGCTGGTCGGCATCCTCGGCACTTTTTTGGCCGTCGGAACGGCTACCGTCGTAACAGGTGGCACGATCCTCATTCCGGTGGCGATCGGAGCCGTGGCCGGGACTGGAATTGGCGTACTCGCCACGCCCGCCGTGGAGGAACAGGCTTATTCTATTCGTGAAGGCGTGAGCAAAGATCGTGACCTCTACGTCGAGCGTATTGAGTTTCAGGAGATCTATAAAGTCCTTCAGGATGAGCTCAATGCGATGAAATGACGCTAGTCTCCCGCGATAATCGCGAAATGTAGAACGAAGACCTCGGACGTGACCAGTACCTCTGCCTGAAAATTCCCTATAAAATAAAAAAACTCCGTAAAAAATTCTGAAAAACGAATTTGAATTTGAGGAAAAATGAAGAACTTAGTTTTAGCTCTTTCCGTATTGTCGTCAGTTTCCGCGTTTGCAAACTCCGATCCGGTCGAGACTATTAATGCAAGTCGGATTGCCCCAGCAATTCTGGACATCTACAGAAATCAACTGGATAAAACCGGAAACATTACAAATGAAGACGCTAAAAAAGGTGCGCAATTTATTTTGGAGAGCGACCTTTTTGAAGCTGATGCGAAAGTGAAAGCGTGCGTCGTTGACGGCTACGATCCAGACTCAGCCCTTTCGCTCCTACAGACGTACATAAACTTTGAGCCGGCTGCAGAAGTAAAAAAATACGAGGATGAACTGAAGGCCTACCATATCCAGTTAGTCAAAAGCTGCCTATAGAGTAAACCTAAGGTCACTCACGAGTTCCCTAGATTCTGAGTAGCGATTTGATCGCTAACCCAAACTATAAACGAGAGGGCGTCTTCGTCACCGGAGGCGCCCTTTTCCTTTCAATGCGCCAGATACTCGGACGACCCGGGGGCTTTGATCCAAGACGATGACACATGTAGGACGGGTTTTCGGTCAGGAATTTCGGACGCGTAGAATCGGATTCCCTTCTCGAGCATTGCTTGAACCAATAGCGTTTGAGTTCCTGTAGTCTTTTCGCTCCTTGTTCTTCCCGGGGTCCTCACCACAGCCGCAACCTGAACCGCCAGTTCTAAGCTCAATTGCCGGCATCGGACAGCAATCGAAGGCACGGAGCCGCATATCCATCAAAGCTCTTGAAAGTATCGACTCGCGACTCGAAGTCGCTGGTTCAACCGTCTTCGGTCTGAATGAAAAGTTAGTCAGAACTCTCGTTTTTATTGAATGGTTGGAGCGACTGGGGTTGAACCAGCGACCCCCGCCGTGTGAAGGCGGTGCTCTGCCACTGAGCTACGCTCCAACATCCTCAAATCCCGAGTGAGACTAAAGAGAACCCTGTTCGTAATCAGACCTAAAAGGTTTGTCAATTCAGGACCCGCAGCTTCCCTCAAAAGCCACCATGCGCGCTGCATTCGGGGCAATTAACCCCGATTAATCTTGGCAAAGAATCTGCAATTACGGCCTTAAAGGAGAATTTCATGGAGCGACAGGGAAATATTTGGACATGGGAAACGATCGTGTTGGGCTTGGTCTTGAACTTTATCTTGGTTGTCTTCCTTGGCACCTACCTGTCTCAGGATGCCCTCGCGGCGACGGATAAATCCGCCCCTCTTGCGGTGACTCTTCGTAACGCAGCGGGCTCGGAAATTGGGACCGCTACCCTCCATCAAACTAAAAAAGGCGTGACCCTCGCGATCGACGCTCGCGACCTTCCACCCGGCGAAAAAGCGATCCACTTTCACGAAAGTGGGCTCTGCGAAGGTCCGGAATTTACATCCGCCGGCTCGCACTTCAATCCAGCCGGAAAAGAACACGGTAAAAAATCGGATAGCGGCCCCCATGCTGGGGACCTGAAAAATATTAAAGTGAAAAAAGATGGCACCGTCAAAACCGAGATCAAAAGTAAACTTGTCAGCTTGGAAGCCGGCGAGCGCTCCCTTCGAAAGCCAGGTGGAACCGCGATCGTGATCCACACGGATAAAGATGATTACAAATCTCAACCTTCGGGAAATGCCGGCGGTCGCGTCGCTTGCGGTGTGATCCCTCCCCTTTGAGAACCGATCTAATCCGATGCGCTTCACCGGGGTAATCCTCGACATGGACGGGACGCTTCTCGATAGTAACGAAGCGCACGCCCAGACGTGGTGGCGCGCGGCCAACGCCCATGGGTTCAAGACCAAGTTGGAAAAGGTACGAAAGCTTATCGGTATGGGCGGTGACCATCTTGTCCCTGCGCTTCTTGATATATCGGCTGACTCCGATCAAGGAAAAGCCGTCGCGGTGCTGAAGGATAAAATCTTCAAAGAGGACTACCTTCCTTTCCTACGACCGTTCCCGCGGGCGCGAGATCTTGTAAAAGCAATCGCCGCGAAAGGAGCCGCAATCGCGATCGCATCGTCATCGGACGAAGAAGATCTGAGGAAGTTTCTCGACATCGTCGGCATCCGGGAATGGATCGACGACTCCACTTCCGCCACCGATGCGGAAAAATCCAAGCCCGATCCGGATATCGTCCAAGCCGCGATGGGGAAACTTCGCCGTCCCGCGGACGAGATCTTGATGATCGGCGACACTCCCTACGACGTCGCCGCCGCTAGAAAATCCGGTATTCCTATTATCGCGCTCCGATGCGGAGGCCGATCCGACGAAGATCTCGCCGGAAGTTTGGCGATTTACGACGATCCGGCTGCGCTTTTAGAGGTATTACCCACTCTACCGATCTCCGCTCCTTTCGCTAGCTCTCCCGAAGGACCTTCCCTATGAAAAGCACCGCCGAAATTCTTCGTCGTTATAAGAACATCGCCGTCCTCGGCATCAGCCCGAAGCCCGATCGCGCTAGCCACTACGTAAGCGAATACATGCTCAAGCACGGCTTTTCGATCACCGGTGTCAATCCTGGACAAAACGAGGTGCTCGGCCGCCCTTGTTATCCGAAACTCGCCGACGTCCCGGGGCCGATTGAAATCGTCGCCGTTTTTCGCGCATCCGAATATCTTTCAGAAGTCGTGGACGAAGCGATCGCCGCGAACGCGAAAGTTCTCTGGATCCAATTGAACATCGAAGACCACGAAGCCGAAGAACGAGCGGAGGCCGCTGGCTTGGTCGTCGTTCGAAGACGCTGTCTGATGGTCGAGCACCAGAACAACCATCATCCCTGAAATTCAGGCTGCATGGACCGAGATCAGAGGGTTGCCGCGATCTACTTTGCGCAAGGCTTTAACTGGCCGGAAGCGATTTTTAAGCCGTACTTTTTGTTCCAATCGCGGTGAATCGCACACATCTCTTTATCCGAGAGCGCCCACGGATAAGCAGCCGCTTCAAAAACGTAGGTGGCAGCCCCCACGCCCGGATTCTTTGAACCCAATGCGATTGCGGCGTATTGATCGTTGTCGGGACCATCGCCTTTTTCCACGGTCTGGGCGGCGGTGTCCGAATTCTTCTCTCCTACTTGAAAGATCCGAAGCTCGCCTTTTCGGCGATCGAAACGCATCGAATAAATCTGCGGGGTAACCGGCGAAACGGTTCCTCCCGTCCACGGACTTGGAACCGCGATCGCGTTTGCACCAACGATTCCCTGGGTGCCGTGGATCGAGCCGACGAGATCCGGTCCTACCCACCCTAGAAAAGGGCCCCGGGTCGCGCCGGCTTCCCCGTCTTGATGCTCGAGCAACGGATTGCCATTCGCCGAGCCGCGGGCGGCTACGAAAAGAACCGTGAAACTTCC
>CAZAKW010000261.1:4132-4416 GCA_964485835.1 uncultured Bacteriovoracaceae bacterium | reverse complement strand
GAAAGATGGGTACCGAAGAGCCGCAGAGCATTTCGAAAATGTTGCTCGGCAAGGATCTCGGTCGGCGCCATGAGCGCGACTTGGCTTCCCTCGGCCAACGCGGAGGCGGCGGCGAGAAGGGCGACCGCGGTCTTTCCGGAGCCGACGTCGCCTTGAACGAGACGATTCATAGGATGGGGAGCGGCGAGATCCCCGAGGATCTCGTTGATCGCGTTGGTTTGGTCTCCGGTGAGACGAAAGGGAAGGGCCAAAGAGAGATCCTCAACCGCTTTGCGCCCGCCGTT
>CAZAKW010000261.1:0-4122 GCA_964485835.1 uncultured Bacteriovoracaceae bacterium | reverse complement strand
GATGGAAAGCGCGTTTTCCTTCTCCATTTGGAGACGCTGGCGCAGGACGAGGAATTCGAACTTAAAAAATTCGTCGTAAATCAGCCGAGCATGCGCGGGAGTGCGAAAATCGATTAGCTCTTGGATCGCGCGTGCATTTTCCTCGGAGTCCTCAAGGTTGGATTTCGGAAAGTGGATGTCCGAAACCGCCTGTCGAATCGGAGGGAGCTGGTGTCGATCCAAAAATCGCTTCGGTAAGTCCTCCGTGAGAAAAGACCGGTATTTTTCGAGTGCATCCCAAAGAATCTTTCGTAGGGTCCGACTCGGAAGGCCTTCGATCTCGGTATAAATCGGCACGACGCGGCCGGTGTTCAACGGATCGACGGGTATCGCGCCAGTGGCGCCGGCCTCCGTCGTCGTCGGCGCGATCGCAGCCGACTTTCCCCATGAAATTTCCGGATGCACGATCTCAAGCATGCCTCGGAACGCTTTCGGCGTGCCGGTAGCCATAAACTGCGCGCCGGCCACGAATTTATGGTCCATGCCGCGCGGAAGATAAAACCACTTCAAGGTCACGACGCCCGAGTCGTCGGTTGCCCGAACTTCGAATAGATTCTTACCAAACCCGCGAGTGGGCACTTTTCGCGACGAGAGCGTGCGAAGTGCGAGGGTCGCTTTGACTCCTTCTTGGAGTTCGCTCACGCCCAGGACTTTCGTACGATCCTCGTAGGCGCGCGGAAAAAAATGGAGCAGATCGCGGACGGTCTCGATTGCCCGCGACTTGAAGATCACGGCAAGACGCGGACCGACGCCCTTAACGTATTGGACGGGGGTAAGAATCGGGTCGAGCGTCGAATCAGCCGTAGCTGACTTCGACGATTTCGTACGCGAACTTACCTTTGGGGGCGTTGACAACGACTTCATCACCGACCGACTTTCCAATCAGCGCGCGCGCGATCGGCGAGGTAATGCTGATCTTGCCCGCTTTCGCATCCGCTTCGTCCACGCCGACGATTTGATATGCGACGTTCTCGTCCTTTTCGACGTCCAAGAGCTTCACTTGGGCGCCGAAGACGACTTTTTCCGTCTTGATGGTTTTCGGATCGATCACTTGGGCCATTGCGATTTTCGCGTTGATCTCTTGGATGCGTCCTTCAATGAAACTTTGGCGTTCCTTGGCGGCGGAATAATCAGCGTTCTCCGAGAGATCGCCATTTTCGCGAGCGACTTCGATGGCTTTCACCACCGAAGGCCGTTCCACGGATAGCAGGTGCCGGAGTTCTTCTTCCAGCAAACGTTTACCATGCACGGTCATAGGAACTTTGTCTTCGGCCATAGGGCGGTAAGGTACAAGAAATAGGTGCTGATGGCCAGGAGAGAAAACTAGATTTAGATGCGTCGCAGCATAGTAAAAACTCACCACGAATCCAGCCAATTCCTTAGCTCAGGCGTTCAGCCGATTCCGTAGCTCAGGCGCATTTCTTTCCAGCTTAGAGTCCGACCCGAGAGAATACGATTCGAAGCAATGTGCGACAGCTCCCACTCGATCTCGGGTCCTTTTGCTCGCACGCTAAGCGAACGAAAGTCCGCAGGTATCGCTTTTCCGAGTCCGTGTTGAGCCAAGATTTTTACCGCTGCCTCGTAAATCGTAAATGCGGTGGTCATGTCGGACGGATCCGCAAAGCGGTAGGAAGGCAGTCGTAAAAGGCGGGAGAATTCGGCCTCAAATCGGGATCGCAGTTTTTCGAATCGCGGCGCGCTGAGCACCGGTTCGAGATCGATCCCCAAGCGGAGGGTATCCGAGGCGCTAATCGCGAATACCGCCGCGGTCGACCGACCGGAAATTTCTGTGTGGGAAAGGGATGCCATAATTCCCGTCGGAAGAGCGGGGCTTCCGTCCGCATTCATCCCGAGCCATCCGGGATCCCGCCGAGTAAATTCAAAAATCGCCAAGCGGGCAAGCAGTCGGCCTGTCCAAAAATCACGTTGGCGGGTGGCCGCCCAAAACGAGGCCTGCGGAAAAGTTCTTCGGAACGTATCGTCGGGCGCAGGAATGGCGACCTGAGGGAGCGTAAAAATAGAGATTTTATTTCCTAAGATCGAGTCTTCGCGGAGTCTTTCGAGCGACACTCGGGCTAGCCCCGGAGGAAGTGATTCGTCCATAAGTCTAATTTATCGGAAAAGTCGGTAAAAGTCGCAGCAGCGTAAAAACGAAGGGATGGATCGCTCCGGCGAGGCTGCCGATGAGGACTCCGACGAAGATGTCGGAAGGGTAGTGCACGCCGAGGTACCAGCGGGAAGTCGCGATCAAAACCGCCCACACGGTGGCGAGGGCGATGACGACGGGATCGGCAAAAGGCAGAATCGCGAAAAGAAACGCGAAAGCCGATCCGCTATGTCCGGAGGGGAACGAATCGTCGAGGGGAGCGAATGAAAGATGCTTGAAATCGACGATCGTTTGGAAAGGGCGGGGCCGTCGCCAGCGCCGTTTCATCGCCTTGATTAAAATCCACGCGAAACCCGGCGCGACGAGCGCTTGGAGGTAAAGGATTTGCGAAGGGAAATGAACGAGCCCGAAATAAATGGCGGGAGCGAGCAGGGCGATTGCGATCCCCCAGCTCGTCCCCTGGCCGGTTACGGTGAGGACACGGAAAAATAGGGTCAAAACCGGAAAGCGAAATCGAACTGCCCCGAGCATCATCGCCTGGTCAAAATTCGAAATTCGGCCCCGGAGAGCATGGATGCGACTCGGCTTCGGAAAAAGGGGTTCGTCCGCCACGTCTCGCCTAAAGGGGAAGTAACCCTAAAGGGCCCTTTTTTTCTTCCCGAACCGCTTGAAGAATTGCCCGGGCGCTGGCGATTACATTCGCATGTGGCACTTTCTGCTCGAGCGTCGCGCGGCGAATCTGGAAACTGTCTTTGATCGCCTGATAGTCCGATGCCGTATTGATCACGAGCGCGTACTTACCGGCGCGGATTTCGTCGACGCAGTTGGGGCTGCCTTCCAGGGCTTTTTTCGTTTCGGTCACCGTCAGAAAATGCGAATTCAGAAATTTTGCCGTACCCGACGTCGCGAAGAGTTTGAAGCCCAGGTCTTGAAGACCTCGGGCGATCGAGAGCGCTTCCGCTTTGTCTTCGTTTCGGATCGAGAAAAAGACGTCCCCCGAGGTCGGTAGGCGCATACCTGCCGCCGTCATCGCCTTAGCGTAGGCGGACGCGAAATTTTTCCCCCGACCCATCACTTCGCCGGTGGATTTCATCTCCGGGCCGAGGAGCGTATCGACGCCGGGAAACTTCGAGAACGGGAAAACGGGCGCTTTCACGTTGAAGGTCGTCAAACCCGTGTCCAGGTCTTCGCGAATTCCAAGTTCCTTCAGCGTTTTTCCCATCATCACGTCCACGGCGAGCTTCGCGAGTGGCTTGCCGACGGCTTTGGAAATAAACGGAACCGTGCGGGACGCCCGTGGATTCACTTCGATCAAATAAATGCGATCCCCTTGGACGGCGAACTGTATGTTCATCAAACCGATCACGTTCAGACGTTTTGCCAGCTCTCGGGTGTAGGTGCGGATCCGTTCGGTCACGCTGGTCGGCAACGTGAAAACGGGAAGTGAACAGGAACTGTCTCCGGAATGGATACCGGCTTCTTCGATGTGTTCAAGAATTCCGCCGATAAAGACTTCTTGACCATCGGAAATCGCATCGACGTCGACTTCGATCGCGCGGTCGAGGAAACGAACCACCAGCACGGGTTGGTCGTCGGAAACGCGGATGGCTTCGTCGATCCAGGTTTCCAGGAACGTATCCGTGTGGACGATTCGCATTGTCTTGCCGCCCAGGACGTAGGACGGGCGCACCAATACCGGGAATCCCAGTTCCTTGGCTTTCAAAATCGCTTCTTCTTTCGTAAATGCGATTGCGGCCGCTGGCTGTTCGAGGCCCAGCGGCGCAAGTTCACGGACCATCTCTTCGCACCGTTGGCGATTCTCCGCCATGTCGATCGAATTCGTCGAAGTCCCTAAAATCGGTAAACCCGCACGTTCAAGCGCCTTGGCGAGTTTCAGCGGGGTTTGCCCGCCGAACTGGACGATGACGCCGATGGGTTTTTCGATCCGAGCGATGTTCAGGACGTGTTCGGGGGTG
>CAZAKW010000260.1:713-4424 GCA_964485835.1 uncultured Bacteriovoracaceae bacterium | reverse complement strand
CACCGGAGTGCGAAGCGAACCTCCGTCGTGAAGCAATGTGAATCCACTCGAACCTCCGAAGGGTGGTTTTCGGGTGAGCGTCTCGGCACCCTTCAGAGTGTCTTCTCCATCCGCGCTAACAACGCGTCCACGCTTTCGCCGGTGCGGCGACTGCGTTCTTCCAGGATTGAAAAGACGTCTTTGCCCTCCCGAATTCCTTTTTCGACTTCAACGACGATATCGAGACCGGCCTCGCTTTGCGTCGGACGGCGGTTTTTCTGGATGACCCCGAAGAGATCCGCCCAGGCGTAGGTGAGGTCTTCCGCGCCCCAAAGTGCCTTGACGATGTCGGCGTTTCGCACGAAAAGCGTTTCGTTTCCCATGAACGCGGGATCTCCGGGGAAGGAGGGCGTCGCGAAAACCTTTTTTTCCATATCGAGCGCCCGACGTGCGGTATTCAGTGCGCCCGAGCGGTATCCGGACTGGACGATCCAGGTCGCGGCCGCATAGGCGGCGATCAAGCGGTTGCGTTGAATGAAAAACGGTGGACGGGCCTCGGCATCGGGGGGGAATTCGGAAAGAATCAAGCCGCCCGCATCGACGATACGCTGCCGGAGCCGCACGTTCTCCGGTGGGTAAGTGCGGCGGATCCCGCAGCCTAGAAATGCGATGGTCGGTAGGCCGGCCGCAAGGGCGGCTTCGTGGGCTGCCGAATCGATTCCTCGAGCAAGACCCGAAAGCACAATCAAACGAGATCCGCGGAGCCGCCGTACGGTCTCCACGAGATGAAAGAGTGCTCGCCGTTCGGGGGCGCGGGTGCCGACGATGGCAAGCCCATCATCCGGTAGACGGTCCAAAAGCGTTAAACTTTCCTCCCGGCCTTCGATCCAAATCTCTTTCGGGGGCGAGGGTGCCATGGCGAAGAGGCGATGGAAAAAAGCGGGATGGCGTCGAATCAAAGTGTCGTTATCGAATTGCATCCGGAGGGCATTGCAAGCTCCGGGCGAATCAAAGCGGTGTTAGACCTTCGATGGATTCTTCGTCCGCCGGGAATTCTTCTTCAAGAGGAGCCGTAGGCGCGGTCGCGGACTGGGTTGGAGGGTTGACTGCCGGCACTTCGACGATCGACTCTTCCGAAGCTAAATCTGCGTCCATTGGGGGAGGCGGCGGAAGGTCGGTCAGTTCACCATCGGGGGCGGGCGGAAGGGCTTCGAGGTCTTCGTCCGGTGGAGGCGGTAGGTCCGCGTCCGGATTCTCGATGGGGGCTTCGGCCGTTTTTTCTTGAAACTTTTCAAGCTGCAGCAGTTCGAATTCTTCCTCGTTCTGTAGTCCGATGTTTGTGTCCAGGCGATCGAGCCAATCTTCTCCCTCGCCCTCGACTTTTTCGATGCCACCCTCCATCCGAGGCTGGATGGAAGGGACGAGAACTTCGGGATTTTCGCTTGGACCCACCACCATCTCGGGAGCTTCGGGCATCTCCGGCAGCGGAGCGTCGACGATCACGGAAGGAGCAGGGGTTAAGGGCGTCTCGGTGACTTCCGCGACGGAAGCTTCGCCGTTAAAGTAAAAGCGAATCTTCTCGTCCGCGAGATCGGTTAGGAGGATTCCCGGATAACGCTCAGGAACTTCTCCGCGAGACCAGACGAACATTCCGATCGAAAACGTCTCGCATCCCTGGACGATTTGCGCGTCCCCTTG
The DNA here is from genome assembly GCA_964485835.1 of uncultured Bacteriovoracaceae bacterium. Classification (GTDB taxonomy): domain Bacteria; phylum Bdellovibrionota; class UBA1018; order UBA1018; family UBA1018; genus JACMQW01. The sequence continues at coordinate 2,747 of CAZAKW010000260.1, read as the reverse complement.
GACAAAAACCTCGCCCGGAGTAAGCGTTTTTCCGTTTAAAGGATCTTGGTTCTGGAATGTCCGGAAAATCATCCCGGGCTGGGCGCCGTCTTGCGTGCCGCGATCGATATAGACCCACTTATTCTGGCCGGACATGAATGCGCCCGAACGACGGTCGGAAATAATACTGCCTTTGATACCGGCCGGTCCGGCGACGGGAGCTTGCCTTTCGATGCGCTTGATCATCGGAACGAGCAGAGCGCCACGAGAAATCGGGCCGCGCGCGTGGGAAGGTTCGCCGACGTAAATTCCGCTTTGGACGCCCAAAATTTTCACTTGGCCTTGGACCTCGTAAGAAAGGGCCTCTCGTCCGTCGGATTGGATTTTCGAGGGTTCTGGATCCAACAATGAATAAGTCGCGCCTACCTCGAGCGGCTGGCCCACCGGCTGGATGGTCACTTCGTTCCCGCGATAAACCGAGGTCGAGTCGGTTCGCGAACCTTCGACCCGCCCGAGCGGATTAATGGGGGCGCAGGCAACGTATGCAGAGAGTTCAAGTCCGGTCGCCGGGCGGCGGAGATACACTCGATTTCGAGTATCGAATCCGTCTCGATCGATGTCAGCGGGAAGATCGACCTGGACGTTCTCCCAAGACTGGCGCGGAAGTCGTTTCCATTCCGAGGAAGGCAGCGGTGTCCGCTCGTCCCAAAGCGGACCGGGTCGATCGTTCTTGTCGACTTTATAATGGCTTTTGATCGTCGAGCTTCCGGTTTTTGCAAGGGCGAGGGTCGGGAGCTCAAGCCCACTGCCGGAATTAAAGAAGAGCGCCGTTCCGGGCTCGATCATGTGCGGGTTAAGGATGCTGGTGTTGTTGATCTCCCAGATTTTCGGCCAAACTTTTTCATCGCCGAAAAGGCGTCCGGAGATTCCCCAAAGCGTGTCTCCTCGGGCGATTTCGTATTTTTCTGTGCTTCGATCACCGGCGATCTTCGTCCAGTCCTGATCTGAAAACGAACGCAGTCCGCTTGCGATTCGCGCGGAATCGCGTTCCGGGTCCGCGGCTGCGGTGAGAGCAAAGACGGGAAAAATCGCGGTGACAAGAAGAACCGTTTTTTTGCGAATCACGTGGGCTTAGCCGCCGCCTCCGGGAGGGCCGTCCAGATCGGAGGACGGCGCTTGGGTTTCGATACGGGGAGCTTCGACTTTGGGTGCTTCGATCGAAGGGCGATCCATATTCGGCATCGCGACTTCTGGAATTGAGATTTCGGGAACTTCAGTCGGATTGGCAACGGTCGGGCGTGCGGCTTCGCGGCCGAGTTCCGTCAGCGCTGGACTCTTCGGGAAAAGTCCCTCGACCTGGGCACGGTATCTTCGGGATTCCTCGTGCTTGCCGAGCTTCTCGTTGCTTTGGGCCAAACGCACGAGCGCATGGCTTGTGCGGGAGGCGTTTGGATAACGGAGCAATACGCGTTGGAACTCTTGATCCGCAACCGGATAGTCGCCTTGCCGGAAGTAGCTTTCGCCGATGTAGTACTGCGCGGAACTCGCGAGAGGATGGTTGGCCGAACGCTCCATGAACGCGGAAAAAGCGAGAATCGCTTCGGGGTACTTTTCCTGATCGAAAAGTAGTTTTCCTTGTTGGAACGCGCGAAAGCGTTCGTCGTTCGCATAGCCTGCTCCGGGATCGTTCGCGGCGAAACTTGGGCGCACTTCCGAGCCGGGGACCGAACGAGCGTCAGCGCTTTGACGGGTAGGCGATTCGTAACTGGAAGGTCGGTTTTTCGCGGCTTGGAGGCGTGCTTCCAAATCCTGAATGCGCGAGTTCAAGGTTGCGACGGTCGATTCTAGATGCTCGATTTTGTCGTCCTTCAGTCGTTCGGGCACCGAAGCTTCTTCGCTTGCGGAGTACACTTCCGATCGACTCGCCTCGTCTTTTGTCGGTTCCTCGCGGGAAAAAAGAGACGCGCAGCCGGCTGCGTTCATGGCGAAAGGCAGAGCGGCGGCCCAAAATAATATCGGCGCAGGTCGCAACGGAGACGAGTTTTAAAGCATGCG
>CAZAKW010000260.1:0-703 GCA_964485835.1 uncultured Bacteriovoracaceae bacterium | reverse complement strand
TTGAATTCATTCCATAACAGAATAAGCGCAAATGACAGACCCGTCAAAGTCGACTAAAATCAAAGTGCGAGTCCGAACGGAGGATTCCGCTTTCGTGTACAGTATTCTGGAAGCTTCCGAGGGCGTTTGCGCCTATTCGACGCTTCCCCATCAAGTCGGCGACCGTCATCGCGACCTGGAACTCATCGTTCCGTGGGGACAAGGACCGGAGGTCGACCGAATATTGGCGGACCTTCAAATCCAATTGGCAGGAGAGCTTTATGTCATCGACCCTGAACCCGCTTTTCAAGTCCCTGACTGATTTCGGCATCACCGAGGGCGGCCAGCCCCTCGATGTGCAGAAAGTGCTTTCCACCGCCCTCCTTCGCGGGGGGGCCCTTGCCGAACTCTTCTTTGAGGAAACGGATTCTTCGCGCGTTTTCTTTGAAGGCGGGAAAGTCGAGCGTCTGGTTGACGGCACGGATCGTGGAGGCGGTTTGCGAATTCTTTTCGATGGTCGATCGGTTTACGGATACACGACCGATCTTTCGCAAAAGGCGCTGGAGCGTCTCGCCGCGGACCTTTCTGCAGCCGTCAGCGGCGACAAAGTCGAAAAACCGAAAACGGGCACGATCGAGTGGCGCACGACCGAGCAGAAGAATCGCGAGATCGGCGACTACCGGATTAAAAACTCGCCGCGGGGCGTGCCGTTAAAAGCGAAAGT
>CAZAKW010000259.1:0-4424 GCA_964485835.1 uncultured Bacteriovoracaceae bacterium | reverse complement strand
CAGATAGCTCGACCGGGCACCTGACCACTCTCCTTTAAGGGCATGGTCTCGAAATCCCTTGATGCGAAGAAGACCCAAAGGACCTTCCGCTTCGGCCAAATCCCGCCACTTTTCGAAGCGGGCCTGGATTTCCTGAGGAGCTTTGTTCAGCTGCTTCTCGGTCTTGCGCTCCCGCAGGATCAGCCACATACCAAAAACATACTATACTTTAATAGGTATGTCCAGAATCTTGTTTGGGTGCCTCGCTAGGTTCGAAAGTCTTCGAAGCGATGTCGTATTAGATACATGAATACATTAGGGTTATTTTCTTGGTGGCTCCGGCCGGAATCGAACCGGCACGCCCCGTGAGGAGCGAGGGATTTTAAGTCCCTTGTGTCTACCAATTCCACCACGGAGCCATCGGAAGACTGCTTGAGCTAAGCTAACGAATGATTCCTTGGTTTGCACTCCGGTTTTCATCTCTTTTTGGCGTTAACGCGACGCGCGTGGCGGCGACTCCGTGATACGCAGAGGCGATGAATCGGTTTTCCCGCAAGTCCGTCCATATTGAGAAAGGATTTTCCCGCGTCGCCGGCGAACTCCGAAAGACGTTCGAAAAAAAATTCGAGGACCCACGCAAGACGGCGGGCGACCGCTTCGTTTGGGATTACTGGCATATCGAAAACCAGTACAGCGTCCTTCGGACCCCAGCACGCTATTACTTTCCCAAGGCGCAGTTCGAAAAACTTGAAGCGGAATTGAACCGGTTCGGGCAACGAGAACTCGGCTGCAATGGGATTTCGGATCCTTGGTTGAGTCTTTACACCGACGGAAGCTACCAGAATCTCCATGCCGATTCGCCCCACGGACCGTGGGCTTACGTCTTTTCGCTAACGCCGTGGCGCGGACGGAAATTTCGCGGCGGCGAAACGCTCGTCGCTCGTGACCGTCTGCTTGAGTTCTGGCCGAATTTCGTGGGCGACCGAAGGAACGAGCGGGGGATTGAATTTGAAGACTTGTTTCAATCCATCCCCGCCGAGTTTAACCAGCTGACGTTGTTCGACCCGCGTCTTCCGCATGGGGTAAAAGAAGTTCGCGGTTCGCGGGAACCACTCGAAGGCAGGCTTGTCGTACACGGATGGTTTGTCGAACCTCGCCCGTTTGTTGAAGGGGCGCTGGCCGGTCGTCGCGGATTTGCGTCGGCGATCGACGCACTTTTAGAGCCGATCGCTCGCGCCCTCTCGCCTTTCGACTCCATCCAAGGGACCGCCTCCGTTCGGGCCTCGGTGAACGCGAAGGGGAGTATCGGCAAACAGGTGTTGCTTCGGCACACGCTGCTGGACGCGCATACTCCCGCCGATCCAAGAGTGGTCCGGGAAGCGTTACGGGCGATCGCGGAAGGCTTAGCGGACGGGCGATTGCCGGAAGCAAAAGGCTCAAGTCAAATCACGATTCCGTTTCTCTTTCGTTAACTTCGCATATCCAAAAGCCGAGCGGCGCACGCTATTTTTGAAGCCCGCTCGCCGGGCGATGTAAAATCTCACGCAAAAAATTTAAAGCGTTATTGCACTCTGGCACGTCCAAATGGTCGTCGACTTCGGTCTTCGTCGAATCGACGGCGAGAGCGTTCGTAGCCCCCGCAAGTCGAGCGCCGCGAATCGGTATCCGATCATTCAGCGTGTCGATGTCCTTGGTTTGGTAAAGATTATTCCATCGTTCGAAATTCGAAGGGAGGACGATTCGGGTCGTGTTTTCTTGGAGTCGAAGCGATTTATAGAATTCGAGGGTGTAGGGTACGGGATCGAAGGTTAAAACTTCCCGCAATCGTAGATCGCGTCGATCGAGTTCGCGGGCGAAGCGCACGGTCGCGTATCCACCTAAGCTGAAACCGGAAGCGGAGAAGGTCAGGGGGAGACCGGCTTGGCGATATAAATCGTGCAGGCGCTGCGCGCACGCGGCGGCGGTTTTGGGTTCGTAGAAATCGTAATAAAGCATGCGGCGTCCTTGGCCGACAGCTGCGCCCGCTACTTGTTTAATGGCCGAGAGCATCGAGCCTCGGCCGTCCGCGCGATGAATGGGCATAACCATCCGGTGGAAATCGATTCGATCTCGAGTCCACTCAGGCGGGTAAATCGGTAGGGTTTGGCCATCGACGGCAACGAAGGGAAAAGTCGCCTGCTCGAATAGGGTTTTTCCTAGAACCTCTCCCGTATGCAGGTCAGGAATCTCCAGAATCGCTTTCGCCGGGGCGTAGTCACCGCCGCCGTCGAAAACGAAGAAGTATTCCCGAATTTCGGCATCCACGACGGTCGGGCAAAGGGCGGCACCCTTCATCCGAGCATAAAAAAGTCGATCCAGAGTGGATTTTACGATTTGTCTTGAGGGGGGCGTAGGCGCGCCCGCGGCCTGCGCAGATGCGGGGGAAGAGAGGAGACTGAAGAGAATGATTCCAACGGCGGGGTGGAGAAACCGACTCATGGAGGGAGGATTTAGCACTGAAGACGCAATGCGTCAAATATCTATTTTCCGACCTTTTATGTTTGGGAAAAGGGCAGGGATTCCAGCCCGATAGGCGATGTACCGACCGTCCACCAGGCGTTTGGCCAGACGGCGTTCCTCCCACGGAATACTAATCCCAAATGCCGTCCCCATACCGATTGCGAAGAGGAGGCGATCCAAGCCCATCATCGGCGTGCAGAGCCATGCCGCCATCGCCAGGAGGTAAACGGGGTGGCGCAGATGTCCGTATAATCCGTGAGTGAGGTTTGAGGCGTCCCGCGGAGAAAGGAGGGTCTTCAGTGCGATTCCAAGCAACGTCCAGTAGACAAGAAACGAGAGGAGCGAGGAAATGAGAGCCGACGGGATCCATTGGTAAAGCACGATTCCGGTCGGTTGCCAGGTCGCTAGCATAAAGAGCGAAGCGGCCCCGGTCGCCAGAAAGTACAATGGGCGGTTAAACTTTCGTCCGACAAAAAACGCGTGAACCGTACCGAGAACAGAGACCGTAAAAAGATTCCAAGCGACCGTCCAGCCGAGCCCGCCTTCAATGAAAATCCAGGGCCATCCGATCCACGTGCCGATCCAAGGGAGCGCCATGTTTCTTTCGATCCAAATAAGAAGTAAACCCACGGGAACAAGGCCTACGGCTGAACAGAGGGGATTAAAAAGGGCTGGCATCGCGCTTCGATGATAGATTAGTCGGATGAAGAAAGAAATCAGTCCTTCCGAGGGCGCGGCCCGGTCTGCTGATAAAAACGAAACCCGAGGAAAAAAATCCCGCCGACTTCCATCTCTTCCGGCGCCCGTGCGAGCGTGGATGGGGCCAAAGCCGGTGATCCATTTCGGCCATTTGACCGCACGAAAGATCTTCGAACGATTTGGACTGCGTTTCGAGGTGCGGCGATTCGGCGAATCCAGGCTTGGACTTTTGCGGTGGCCTTTAAGAAAGTTATCGCCGGGGGAAACGCCAAGGCGTTTGGTTCTGGTCCCGGGGTTCGGAGATACGCCGCTGTCGTGGTGGTCGATTCTGGCAGGACTTCGTCCCGTGCTCACAAAAAAAGCCGACGAAGTGATTCTCGTCGATTTCCCAGGATACGGCGGATTCCTTCACGCCGAACCCGCGTTTGATTCGATGGACGAGTTGCTTCGGGTCTTTCGCGAGGTCGTGGCGTCCCTTGATCCGGAAGTGTTGATCGGCCATTCGCTTGGGGGGTGGCTCTCGGCCGACTATGCGATCGAACAGGGTGAGCGATTGAAGGAACTCTACTTGGTCGATCCCGGCGGCCTCGTGGGCACCGAAGCGGAGAAAGCCGCTTATCGCTCGATCTTCGCGAACGCAATCGATCTGGACGGTGAGGGCGGACTTGAAGAACTCCTTTCCCATTGTTTCGCCAAGGCGCCGGCCTTGTTGCCCTTTTTTCAAGAGGAGTTTTTTTCGTTTCTTCGTAACGACGAAATTCGATCGTTCGTCGGCTCCTTCGAAGACCGCCATTTGCTCAACGACCGAATCGAAAAAATTCGCGCCCAAACGACCGTGATTTGGGGCGAGTTCGACACGATGACGCCGACGAAGTGGATCGATCTCTGGCAGGAGGGCCTTTCGCCCGAGGCACGCCGCGGCGGCGTCGTTCTCAAGGGATCCGGCCATTCTCCGCAGATCGAAAAACCAGGCGCTCTTATCGCGCTCTTCACCCAGCTCTTTCTTCAGAACCGGGTGCGGAAGTTGCCGATGGATTTTCTCTGGCGCACGGTTGGTGATCTAGGGAAGCGTCCAGAATAACCATCGCATCGTTTCGTAGGGCTTCTTCGCGAACTGGGTCTGGAATGTTTGGAGACCCGGAGTGCGCGCGATTTTTCCCACGCCCCAGAGCGAGCCGGCTAACCCGCCGTACATATCCTTCATCTTCCAACCGAGCTCACGCGTGAGTTTGAACGGTCGTGGATGC
>CAZAKW010000258.1:0-4449 GCA_964485835.1 uncultured Bacteriovoracaceae bacterium | reverse complement strand
GAGAACGAATTCGCGAGTCAGGATACTTCGCAAAATCCCAACGAGATCCTGAGAGGGTGCCGAAACCCGCGTCGAGAAAGTGGATCATTTCTTCGTGGCTTGAGAACGGCTTCGACCGTTCTTGGACCAGCCGTTTCCATTTGTCTTCGTCCCTCGTCCCGTCGGGTAAAGTACTTTCCTCGATTATCCGGCGTACATCAGGTTTGGGCCTTAGAAGTGTCCATTCGCCTGCTTTCAAGTTCTCGCTATAGAAAGAACTCAGATCGCCTTGCTTCCATTCTTTGGGAGGAGGTTCCGAAAGTGCCTGCGAGTCAGCCACTTCCACCAACGTGAAAACCTCATCCCAAGTGGGATCCAAGGCACTGGCCGGTGCTGCCGCCAAGTTGGCCATCATTGTCGATATTAGAATTGCGGCAAATCTGGGCATTTCCCCAGTTTATCTGAAGCTTTGGGGTCTGACCATGAGGGTATTAATTGCCGGCCATTTCCAAATCTAGATTTGGCTGCTTTTCCAAAGTCTTCGAGCCATGGCTCGACCGCAATTCGTTCGTTTACCCGCGCAATCTAATCGCGAGCAGGCCGGCAAAGTCCGTAAAACTTCACTGGGTCGACAACACGCGACATCGCAATCAAGGAAGCCCAAGCCCGCAGAAGCGGGTTAAAACGACCCTAAGTCCGCGGCATAAACTGGAGACCCAAAGCGACTAAGACCAAAACGACCATCGTCGGCTTTAAGTCCTTCCATCGCCCCGTAATCCCGTAAAGGACTCCATGAGAAATAAACCCCCAGAGGATGCCCTGAGTGATGGAGAACGAGAAAGGGATCAGCGCCAAAGTGAGAAAAGCCGGAAGGGCATCTTCGATTTTGGCGAAAGAAATTCTCCCGATCGACCGGAACATGAGTGATCCCACCAGTATCAAAATCGGTGCGGTCGCAAACGGCGGCACGACCTGGGCAAGCGGGCCGATAAACAAAAACGGCAGAAAACAAAAGGCCGTAACGACAGCGACAAATCCGGTGCGCCCCCCCGCCTCGATACCCGCCGCGCTTTCGATAAAGGCCGTTCCCGGCGAAGTCCCTAGCAAACCCGACGAAAGGGTGGCGACCGCGTCGACCATCAGTCCTTGCTTGAGGTTTTTAGGCTCCCCTTTTTCGTTAACCATCCCGGACGCCTGCGAGACGCCGACGAACGTTGAAATCGAATCGAAAAGATCCGTCATGAACATCGAAACCATCGCGGGTAAAAGCGAAAACTTCGCCGCTCCCCAGACGTCGAGTCTGAAAAAGACCGATTCGAAATCGGGCATCGCGACCAGCCGTTCTGGCGGAGCGACGAGACCTAGAAACACGGCCGCGACCGTAACCACTCCGATGCTCAACAAAAACGCGTAAGGGGCCCGCCGGCGCATAAAAAATGCGGCCAAGGCGAGTCCGACAAGCGAAAGTCCCGCGGACGCATCCAACGCGCCTAACTTTACGAGAGTAACCGGATCCGCGACGACGAGCCCCGATTGCTTAAGTCCGATCAGCGCCAGGAAAAGTCCGATTCCCACTCCTGCCGCCGTTCGTAGATGGTCGGGAATCGCGCGTACGATCGCCGCTCGCGCCGGGGTTACCGAGGCGATCACGAAGATCACGCCGGACCAGAAGACGCAGCCCAAAGTAGTAGGCCACGGTACGCCTTCCCCCAGTACGAGGGAGAACGTAAAAAAAGCGTTCAGCCCCATTCCCGGCGCGACCCCAAACGGCAGTTTCGCGTAAAGCCCCATCAACAAAGTCGACACGAAAGCGAGTAAAACCGTTGCCGTCATCACACCGGTAAAACTCATACCGGTCCCCTCGGTTGCCAGGATCGAAGGATTCACGACGATAATGTAGGACATTGTCAGAAACGTCGTGATCCCCGCAAGAATTTCGGTCGAGCGCTTAGGCGGGGGAGCAAGGGAGCATGGTTCCGATGTCTGCATTCCAGAATCATAACCAAAAAAAAGCCCCGGGAGCGAATTCGCCACCGGGACTTTTTATTTTTATTCGGCCGCACTTGCGCGCAACCGTGCGAATTACATTTTCGGAGCGAAAGAGCGAACTTCGTTCACGATCGCGGCGAATCCTTGAGGATCCTTGATCGCGATATCCGAGAGGACTTTACGGTCCAAACGAACGGTCGCTTTCTTGAGCGCGCCGATGAAACGCGAATACGAAATGTCGTTGGCGTTCAAAGCAGCCGAAAGACGAGCGATCCAGAGTTGGCGGAACTCCCGCTTCTTAGCGCGACGATCGCGGTAAGCGTAGACGCCAGCACGATCGACGGCTTCAGCGGTACGGGCAGCTTGAACTTTACGGCCGAGGACGAATCCTTCGGCTTTTTTGAGAATCTTTTTACGACGTTGGCGGCGTTTAAATCCGCGTTTTGCGCGAGGCATTGAAAATCTCCTTGAAAAACAGAACTAAGAAATAGGTTTAAATCGACGAAACAAGCTCGAGCTTAGCAGCCGTAAGGCATGCACTCTTCGATGTGCTGTTGGTCGCCGCTGAACACGATGCCACCGGCACGGGCTTTAAGTTTACGCTTAGCGCTCTTATTTCCCATGTTGTGGCGCTTGCCTGCGCGCTTGAATTTAACTTTGCCCGTCGCGGTGAAGCTGAATCGCTTCGCGGCGGCCTTTTTTGTTTTTTGCTTCATGACTTCCTTTGCCTTCCCCAGCGTGATGGAGACCACTGCCCACAGGGTGTGGACGGGTCTCGTTTCTTTAAGAGGTTTGACACCGATCGAGTTCCGGCTGGAGACGGACCTACGGGAGCCGCGGCAGTTTAACGCGCGAGGCACACCCACTTAAAGTGACCTATTCGGAGATCGCTAACCTAGCCAAGCGTCTCCGGGAAAGCAACTCCCTTGCCGAGCCGGCAAGGAAAAGATGCAATGACGCATAGCGTTTTTTCCTTGCCCGGACCGGTTGCTCTTACTCTTTATCCATTCCGGCTTCTGGCGCTGACTTCTTTTCCGAAGCCGCATCGACGTCTTTCACGTCCGTCGCAGGCTTGGGCTCGTCGGGCTTGGCCATTTTCGCCATCTTTGGAGGCTTCGGAGCTTTGTATTTCGGATTCGGTCCCACGACCATAATCAGCTTCTTACCTTCAAGCTTAGCCGGCGATTCAACCACGGCGAGATCGCCCAGGTCTTCCACCAACCGACGCATCGTCTTGTACCCACCGTCGACGTACGCAACCTCGCGGCCGCGGAACATCATCGTAATCTTCGCTTTATCGCCCTCTTCGAGGAATGTGCGAATGTTCTTAAACTTATAATCCAGATCGTGATCGTCGGTGTTTGGACGAAGCTGGACTTCTTTCACCTTCACCACGACTTGCTTCTTCTTCGCTTCGTGGTCTTTCTTCTTTTTCTCGTATTTGAACTTACCGTAATCGAGAATTTTACAAACCGGCGGTGCTGCATTCGGAGAAATCTCAACAAGGTCGAGTCCGGCGTCTTTCGCCATTTGCATCGCGACTGCGGTGGACGTAACGCCTTTTTGGGCGCCGTCTTGGTCGATCAAACGGACTTCGGGAACGCGAATGCGCTCGTTAATCCGATGTTCGTCCGTATTAAACTTGGAAAGATCTCGGCGCGGATATCGCGGGGCTCGTGGCTGAAACCCTCCGCCGCCGCCACCGCTTCCGATGCTGGCCGGAGCCGGGCTGCGTCCGATGGTGATCGAAGAACCGGACGTCGGGGTGATCGTGGTGGTGTTTGGAGCTCCGGCCGTGCGTTCAGGCGCTGGGCCAGAACTGGAACCGGAGTTTGAGCCGGTATTGGAACCGGGGGTCACAGGGATGATGGTCACGCGAGCTTTAGGTTTAACCTCCATAGACGATTCTAGAATTCCTCACTTATTAGGTTTAACGGACGGGATGGCGAATGGGCCACAGAATGCCCATGCGGGGAAAGCAATGTCAAGAATGGGGACGGTCGAACTGCGTTCGGAGCGTCGCTCACAGGTAGGAAGCTAAACAAGCCAAAGATCATGAGTCAGAACGAGCGGCGGATCGGCTCGATCCAGACGCTTTTTTCGTACCGGCTTTGCGGGCAGCCGTACTTGGAGACGCTTTTTTTCCGGTTGCGGCGGCTTTTTTCTTAGCCCCACCCTTCACGGATTTCGTCTTCTGTTTTGCGGCGGTTTTCACCTGGGTGATCAACCGGGTCAGTTCCTTTTTTTGGGAATCGACAAACTGTTTGATTTTCTTTACTTCGCCGGGAATGCGCGCTTGAAGCTTTTCGAGTTCTTTTCGTTCCTTTTCTAGAAACCCGCGAAGCTTAGCAGCGTCCGTCTCGATGATCTTTTTCACTTCTTTGCCTTGTTTTTCGGCAACATTCTTGGCCTCTTCGATCCAGGTCCGATCTTTCAGCAGCGCCTCAATTTTCTGCCGTTCCACTTCCGTGAGCGCGGGCG
>CAZAKW010000257.1:0-4458 GCA_964485835.1 uncultured Bacteriovoracaceae bacterium | reverse complement strand
AGCGCCCATTCGTAAGTCTTTTCGATCCCTTGAACGAGGGTGTGCTTAGGCCGCCAACCTAATTCGCGTAATCGACCAGAATCTAAAATTTTTCGTGGTGTACCGTCGGGCTTCGTAGAATCGAACACTAGTCGCCCATTAAACCCGGTGACTTCAGCAATCGCATTGGCAAGATCTCTAATTGCAATCTCACTTCCCGAACCGACGTTAATCGTCTGCTCGCTTTCATAGCGATCCATTACAGTGAGCAATGCATCGGCAAGGTCGTCTACGTAAAGAAATTCCCGCAAAGGACTTCCCGTACCCCAGAGCACGACCTCGTCGTTGCCTTGCGACTTCGCATCGTGGAATTTTCTTAAAAGCGCCGGAAGCACATGGGAGGAGTTTAGATCGAAATTGTCGTTCGGGCCGTACAAATTGGTCGGCATCGCCGAGATAAAGTTTTTTCCGTACTGTCTTCGATACATTGAACACAGCTTAAGTCCCGCAATTTTCGCGATCGCGTAACCTTCATTTGTCGGTTCAAGAGGCGATGCGAGCAATTCGTCTTCGTGAATTGGCTGCTTCGCGAACTTTGGGTAAATGCAGGAACTACCCAGAAACAAGAGTTTGCGAGTATCGTGCTTTGCCGCTGCATGAATTACATTCGCGGCGACCATCAAATTCTCATAAAGAAAATCTGCCTGGCGAGTCGAGTTCGCAAAAATTCCGCCCACTAAACCTGCGGCGTGAATGACGTACTCTGGCTTGTGCTTGGCGAAAAAAGCTTCGACTTGAGACTGATTTTGGAGGTCGAGTTCCTTACGCGAAAACAGAAGTAAGTTTTCGTATCCACGAGTCTTGAGCGCCCTAACTATACCCGAGCCCACAAGGCCACGATGCCCCGCAACAAAAATTTTCGAGGTAGCCTGCATTGCTCGACCCTAAATCACCTTTTATGCCGAGAAAAGAGGATTAAAAGAGCACCTAGTGCGAGGACGACAACTAGATTCGCCGGTGCTGCCCAATCAGCCCCCCCGTGTTTTACGGCCAAGGCGTAAGTACCGACGCTTATGACTCCCCAGGGAATATAGACCTGATTTACCAGGGATCGAAATGAGCGGCGAATGCTTAACCAGCCCGTCCAGAGGAGAAAGGCGGCGTAGAGAGCGGAGGCGGGGATGATAGATCTAAGCCATTCGATCATCCGCAGTTGCTCGTCGGCGTCCCATCTCCCCCTCGATAAATACGAGAGGCCCAACGGCGCAACCGCCCAAAGCATCAGTGCACCTACAGTAGCTGCGGCTCCTAGATACAAGGACAGACGGACAAGCTCCCGTCTCTCGGCGGTAGCTCCCTCGGAGTCTTTAGCACCCTCTCTCCCCAAACGGACAAGGTAGAGATTGGAAAGCGCACTCGGAATGGCGAGGGCAAAATTAGAAATTTTCAGCACGACGCTATAGGTACCGATTTCACGCGCGGGAGCACCAAAAACTCCAAGGAAAAAGAGATCAAGCGTTTGCACCCACCCCGCAATCACTCCAGCGATGTGATTCCAAATAGAAAAGTCACGTAAAGATTCGGCGATCAATGGCCAGAAGCGAATTCCGTGAATACCCTTTCCGCAAGCAACGAACGACTGTTCTACGTACCAACGAGACACCCCAGCCGTAATGACCACGCTAATCAATCCGGCGGCGGCAAGTGCTTCGAAAGACACTTCAAAGAACGTCACCGTGAGAAACAGCATTCCGACATATATCGCCCTCTGTAAAAGAGTGAGAACATTCAGCGCACGCAGCCCTAGTGACAAACGAAGATATTCGCGATCAGGTCCTGCGATCTGCGTAGCGAGCGGCAACGAAAAGGCCCAAAGCAAAGCAAAGAATCGATCGCCTAAACTAAATGCAGTCCCGTTCGGTGGGGCTACGGCGAAAGCGATAATACCCGAGAAGACGAAGGCCGCAAATAACTTGCCCCAGGCGAAACGCCTCAGAATACGAATGCGGCGCGAGAGACCCTTGAGTCCTCCGGACTGCCAAAGCGCAAACTTTGGATAAAGCACCGTCTCCGGCGAAACGAAGAGAAACAATATCGGAGCGACGAAGGCCTGGGATAGGGCGAGTAAAGAAAACTTCTCCGTTGGAACAAACCAAAGGACAGCGATCGTCGCAAAAGCATCCAACCCACGGGACAATAAATGTTCAAGGGTGTTTAGTACGCCCTGACGAGCCCAATTCGTTTTCAATCGAGCACCTTGTTTAAGCTTCTATAAAGACCCAAATGCTTTTGGACGATATTTTGAGGCGAGTTCGAGCTAGCGTATTCAAGTGCTGAGTTTCCCATCCGCCGCAGCTCCTCCGAAGACATGGCCGCCATCTTTTGGATCTGACATGCTAAGTCTTCCGGATTTCCACTTGAAAAATAACGGATACTGCCTGGCGCTCTCTGCTCGATCTCTAAATTGAGCGGCAAATCAGAAGCTAAAATAGCCGCTCCTCTGCCCATAGCTTGGGCTAACGAACCGGATCCGCTAGTTTCGCGAAAAGGAGCAAGAACGAATCCCGACTTCTTGTAGATATTTGAAACGTTCTCCTGAGCGACATATCCTAGAACTTGAACTACGTCTTTCAAACCTAGGTCTCCGATTAATCGCAGACACATACTCCGGTAATTTCGGTCCTTATTCGACCGCACCCCACCCGCGAGAATCAGTTTTGGGGTGTCTTTTCCCAGCCCGTGCTTCAGTAAGGCCCATGCCCGAATTGCAAGATCTTGAGCTTTCTCTGGAGTAAAGTATCCGAAGACCACGACGCTTTTTTCGCCGTTGAAGTGGGCATGCTCTTCTTTTGAGACCGATGGAACAAAATGAGGGATTACCGTTACATTCCTTTGTCCCGAGTCTCGGACCGTCGATACTTGGTGAGACGAGTGCACAACCACACCATCCACCAAACCCCAAGTCCCTCGCGTCCAGCTAGGAACCAGAAATGGAAGAGCACCCCAATTTAGAATTGCTCGAGGGATTGAACCAATCCCCCTACCCTCCAAATTATATCTAAAATCTTTCTGGATTACGCTGTGGGCGGTCGCGATGATCTTGGCACTCGGAAAATGAGACCTCAATTCCCGTACGAATGAAGGAAACCGATTCAAGCCCGGAATCTTTGATCCAAACAGACCGAATTCATGCTGAACATGTATAATCTTCGAGTTGTTCGGTATTTCCGCTAAGTTTTGTGTGGACCAAAACGGCAAGACCTTGTCCCCAAATTCGGGCAGAAGGGCTTCCGTGTACGATCGGATTCCGCCTTGTTCTTCGGGAACGATCCAGACTACCGGAGGCGAACTCTTCATGGTTGCCTCTTTTTTCGAATTGCATTTTCGGCTGCATCTAACGCGATCTTGGCTACCGATCTCCAAGATGGAAGCAAAACCTTATTTGCGTCGCCTCGCTTTTTCCTGCCGAAGTCGCTAAGATCCTCGGCTTCTGCCAGTCGAATTGATGATTTCATTTTATCGCTTAGGCCAAGTCGGCTTCTCAGTGAAGGAACCGTAAAGAGCCCGCGCAGTCCCTCTGGGAGCATAGGAATTCCTCCGACGGCGGTTGCCACGACCGGAGTGCCTTCGGCCAAGGCTTCGAGGATTACAAGTGGGAGTCCTTCGTAATACGAAGCGACCAGAAGCCCTTGGGCCCTCGACATAAGTGCGCTGACTTGCGAAGGGGTTAACCGACCCGTAGCGACAACATCACTACGACTTTCAAACCCCGACCCAGGCGCGGCGACCAAGCGCATGCTCTCGAAACCGTCGAGGATCGAACAGACTCTGTCGGCGCCTTTCACGAAATCGTCGCCTCGACCTACGAAAAGCCAAAAAGGACGATTTATATCCCGGAGTTTTTGAAGCAGTTCTGACGGTAGTTGTTCTGGAGAACTCTCTTTCGAGTCCCATCCGTTCCAGCAGACTTCGGAGATTTTCGAAATACGTTTGGAAAGTTTAAAAAGCCATAAGTCTGCATGTACGGCCAAAGTCACGTCTGAATATAGAGTGCCAAAAATTTCTTGCCCCCAAGCCCGGTACCCACCCGGCCACGCCCATTCTCTACATGCCACCATCCGCTCCATAGTAGATCCGTGCAGGGTATGCACCGAAACAGCATTTTGATGGCCCCGCGCGAAAGCACTACCGTGTGTTTGCACGACATCCCATTCGGCGCTAGCAAGGTCTTTGACGTCTGACGATAAAACGACGTCGACTCCAAGCTGGGTGAGCTCTCGCGCTAGCGATCTCGCGTGTACTTCAACTCCACCCAGTCCGCCTGTTAGGTTGGCAGTAGACCATTGAAGCCATTTCATATAGCTGGCCCGAAACGTCGAATGCGTCGAGCAATTCGGACAGCAACTCGCAGGAGCACGGAAGTCCTAAGGTCTGTAAAATTGATGAGCGAACGCGCGAGGTAAGGTCCAAGCTTAGACG
>CAZAKW010000256.1:0-4473 GCA_964485835.1 uncultured Bacteriovoracaceae bacterium | reverse complement strand
AGTCGGATGACTTCCATGCAGTCGGTCTTGGAATGACCGGCGATCCGGGACTTGAAAGCGAATTCATCGCCCTCTTTGGCTTTTCTCCAACCCTTCTCCAGCACTCCATCCCTTGGGTGCTTGAACTCCAAGTCCCGCGCTCGCTCTCCGAAGGCGTCCTTGCGAACTTCCAAGCCACGACCAACCACTGGAATCCCGCTTATTCGGCCCGCGTGATTTGGAAGCTTGACGGCGTCTTCGCCGGAACCGGAACTTTCTGGACCCATACCCCAAGCGCAAACTCCATCCCCTCGCAACTCCTCTCCCTTTTCGTCGGACACGACGATGGCGCCGGGCAGATCGATCTCGCAAAACCCTTCCTGCAGCGCGATTTCGTCTTAAGCAACCAAGACTCCGTCCCCCCTACTCCGCCCGTACTCGCCGCAACCGAATCCCTGATCGAAGCCGGACCTGTTTACCGGGTCTTTAAACCCGCTCTCGCGTTAAACCTCGATACCGGCGCCGGACTCACAAACTGCCGAAGTTTCTCCGCTCTCGCTTTGATCGAAGGCCCTGGCCTGCCCGATGCTTCCGACTTTACGATCACCTGCTCTTCGGCCGGCACCCAGTCCGTCCCGCTTACGCTTGCCGACACCACGGACGGACCGAAAACCCTCCGCCTCTACGCTCGCGACGTCCGGGGCACGATCAGCTCCCCACGAGTGATCTCGCTCGTATTGGACCAAACTCCACCGACCGTCGCGTTTAGCGCGCCAAATGCCGGCTCTTTTACGAATGCCGCGAACATGGCGGCATTCGCCGTAAGCGGAACTTGCTCCCCACGCGAGGAAGGCCGCACGGTTTCAATCTCCGGATCAGGTACTGCGACTGCGACTTGTGCCTCGGGCGCTTGGTCTGCTTCGGTCGATCTCTCGGCTGCGGGCCAAGGTGTCATTACTCTCAATGCCGATCTAACGAACGTCGGGGGCGTGGCGGCTACGCAAGCTTCGCGCGGGTTTACCAAAGATTCGCTCGCTCCGACGCCGCCTTCTCTCGTGCGAGATACCCCGGCGATCACAAATCAAACCACGGCTTCTTTCCATGCCTCGACTTGCACCGATATCGCGGGAATTCTTCTCTCCGAGTCTTCGAGCGCACCTGCTGCCGGAGATGCGGGTTGGGTCGCTTGTTCAGCTGTCGCCTCCGGACTTTCGTTTACAAATGCCGCCTGGACCGACGGGGCGAAAACGATTTACGCCTGGGTGAAAGACTCGGCTGGGAACGTCGCTGCTTCGGCAAATACGGAAACCTTGGCGTTTGATAATTCTCCACCAAACGCCCCGGTTCTCTCGGCGGTCGGATCCTCGAGTTCAAACACTCCAAGCTTTACCTTTACCGCCGCTTCTTGCACCGATCGCCAAGCCCTCTATCTCTCCGAGGATTCTACTCCTCCGGGGGTCGGAGATGCGGGTTGGGTCGCTTGTGCCACTACGCCCGGCGCTTTCTCGTACACGTTTACGGATACAAGTTCCGGATCAAAAACACTCTATGTCTGGGCAAGAGATTCCAGCTCCGCTCACGCGAATCGAAGTACTGCGCAGAATCTCGCACTCAGTATCGACACCGTTAAACCCGTTTTGGTCCAGGTCGTGATTAATCCTTCGTCGGCCGGAGACTCGGTCGGAGATAGCTACGTCGGAACGCCAACGGCACTCGTTCGCGTGAAGGCAACCGATGACTACGCCCCTGCGTTCCAGGTCGCGGTTAAGTTAATCGTTCCCTCCTCCGACACCTGTGAAGCCCATAACTCCGCCCAGACTTGGCAATCTTACGCACCGGGAACTCCAGGCGCGGCTGTGAACTATCCCATCGCTTTCAGCCCTGTGGATGGGGCTAAGAAAGTCTGCGTCTGGGCAAGAGATCCCGCCGGAAATACGACCGCAATCTCCGGAGCCACTCCCGAAACCGTAAACATCAACTTCGATACGATCGTGTACGAAGTCGGCAATCCACCAAAAATTACCGCCCTTGCGATCACAAATGCAACCGCAGGACCGCGCTTCGGAACGTCGACTTTTCTCGCCGGCGAGGCCGTAAAAATCGACTACACCCTTACCGACGTCGAGGCATTGGACATAAACCCGCTTGAAGTCGCCCACACGACCGATAACGTCGCGTGGTTGGATCACGTTTCGGGACTCGACGCCACCGTCGATGCGAATCGAACTTGGGTGGGTGCGATCGCTCCTAATCTTACCAGCCACACGGGTTCGCTCACGATCGCTGCTCCCTCGAGCGCTTACTTTAGGCTCAAAGTAAGGGCAAAAGACCGGGCGGGAAATACAAGTCCCGTGACGATTTCGGATGCCTTCAATCTCCCGAATTGGAACATCTACGCGGGATCGATCGAAAATGGCGATGGTGGATCAGGACTCGGAGCGCGGCTGCAAGGCGGCGTCTCTGGACTGATCGTATTCAACCCGCTCACGAACGATCTCTATGCGCATGACCTGTTGCCATCTGCCATTCGAAAGCTCGACGCACGCACGGGGCTCGTGACTACCGTGATCAGCAGTGGCACTTCGAATCTCGTGGACGGTGGGCCGCTGCCTTCTCCGATCATCTTTCCTCTGTCTTCGAACCATAAAATTAATTTCGACTCGAAAGGTCGCCTCTATGTCCAGGACCCAAGCACGGGAATTTGGCAAATTGATTTCGCGAACAACATCGCGAGAAGGTATTTCGCCCCGGCAACGACGAATGTAAGCGCAACCGCAACTCCGAACGATGTCGCCTTCAACGGCGGGGCCATTGCATTCGACGAAGATGACACCTTGTATTTTTACGCGACTTGCTTGCCGAGCGCGGCGACCAAAGCTCTGCGACTAATGAAAGCCACCCAAAACCCGGATGGCACCGCGGGAACCATTTCAATCATTGCCGGCGACTGTTCTTACTCCCAACCCCCTGCGAGCGGTGGTGCGAACGCGATGTCAGTGGGGCTCGGAAGCACTTACGATGCGGTTACGGCTAACTGGAACATGCCGCGCCCAGCGTACTCCAGCATCGTAGCATTCAACCATGGAAACGCGATCTACTATCATTCGCATCTTGGAAACTCGACCTGTCGCAAAATCATTTCCGGCGTAAACTACGCCTGCTCCATTCCCGTTGGTGCAAATACCCATTTTGTCCGAAGACATAGCGACGGAAAAATATTCGCAAATACGGGAGATCGCCTTTCTGAGTACACGACCAGTATCGCCGGCGACGGTGGCGAGGTCGGAACACAACTCATCGGACAAGCGATCGGCGCGGACTGCGGCGCCGAAGGTAAACTTGGAGCGGAATCCTGCCCACGCGTAGCGGGCGTAGCGATCTCAAGCGCCGGCATCCCCTACTTCATGGACGGCGCCCGAGAAAACTCCCCGGGAACTTATCGAGTTCGTTACCTTGATCCAGAGGGCGGAACCGTCAAGACCGTTCTCGGAACCTTACCTTTCTATGGTGACGGTCTTGATCGAACACTTGCCCGCGGAAAATTCTCAGGGATAACCTACAAACAGGCGGCATCCACTGGGTTCCCTGCCGGACTCTACTTCACCGAACAAGAAGGAATGACTATTGGACGAATCGATACGGCAACAAATATCGCAACGACGATGTTTGGAAATCAAATGTACGTAAACTACGTTACTACAGATGGCGCGACAGTAGACCAGACGACCGCGCTCGGCAGCCCCTATTCGCAGGGTTCGCTACACGGTCTCCAGTTCGATAGTGGCGGCAATCTCTGGCTAAGACAAGGCACTGCCCTTCTCACTGCAATTGACGGAAATCACACCATCAATATCAAAATGGGCGGCAGTGGTTACTGGGATAACGCCGCCGATGGCGCAACCAATCCCTCCGCATATCGTCCCTACGTATCCGCCACCGGAAATAATATTTCGCTCACAACGAACGGGATTTTCTTTCTCGGGCGCGCCTATAATCAGCCCGCGAATAATCCCAATCCTTCCATTCGGCATTTCGATTTTGGAACACCGAAAATCACCCGAGTCATGGGCGACGCTCCAGGCGCAAGCTCGCCAGACTCCAGCGTAAGTCCCGGACCCATCGGAAATCTTCCGATCCGATGTATTTATACAACCCCGGCTGGAGCAGGGTGTTTCAACTATTACGACTCTTCAACGGGGAACCTCTATTTTACCGAGCTTCTTACGAATGCGATCCGCTATATCGAGAATCCACTTAACACTGCGATTAGCACCCTCCATTCGATTCCTCTCCTCCGCGCACCCACCAACTTTACGTTCCGACCCGATGGATCGGAGGTCTACTACCTCAGTGGTGGAAAGATCTATTGCAAGAAACTCGGAGTGACCGGAACCTGTGACGAAACCGCGCTCGGGCCCGACCCACTGATGGCATCAATTACTGCCGGAGCAAATCAATTCGCTTGGCTTGATAACGAGACGCTCTTGATCAGTA
>CAZAKW010000255.1:0-4490 GCA_964485835.1 uncultured Bacteriovoracaceae bacterium | reverse complement strand
CAGCATACCCGCTGTCCCCTTCGGCCCAGCAGCCATGAGCTCGGTAATCAGAGAAATCGAAATCGCCTCTGTTTCGGGAAGCGCGCGACGGATTTTTTCGGCGATGACCTCGGGCTCAGCAACGGGATCGGCACGGGAATAAAGGACGACGTCGCCGTTCAAGCCGCTGATCGCTTCGCCCAACTCGCCTTCAAAACCGTTGATGACGGAGGTTACCACCGTCAAGGCAAGCACGCCCAAGGCGACGCCTACGACCGAAACCCACGCGATCAAGGAGAGGAAACCGTCCGACGACTTCGAGAGGAGAAAACCCTTGGCAAGAATCGAAACCGGATTCGGCCGTTTCGCCATTACTTACGCTCGGAGGAAAGGCTCGTTCCCTCGTCATGCACGGCGGGGGGCGCTTCCGCTAGGCGACGCATAGCTGGAAAAAGGATGACATCACGAATCGACGCCGAATCGGTGAAGAGCATGGCGAGGCGATCGATGCCAAGTCCCTGACCGGCGGTGGGCGGCATGCCGTATTCAAGGGCGACACAATAGTCTTCGTCGTGATCGCACGCCTCAAGGTTCCCGGAATCTTTCGACTCGACTTGCTTCAAGAATCGCTCGCGCTGGTCGACAGGATCGTTCAACTCGCTGAACGCGTTCCCCATCTCGCGTCCGTAGATGAATAACTCGAAGCGGTCGACTAGGAACGGATCTTCCTCGTTCAATCGTGAAAGCGGCGAGACGTCCGTCGGATAGTGCGTGATGAAGGTTGGCTGGATCAGCTTCTCTTCTACCTCGGCGTCGAACAGCGCCATCATGAGATCCCCCACGGTCGCTTTCGCGTCCATACGGATCCCGTGGGCCTTTCCGTAAGCCATCAAAGCATCGCGTTCGCGAATTTTTGCGCGGTCCTTAAAGCCGGAATGCTTGAGGATGGAGTCCTCCACCGAAATGCGTTCCCATTTACCGCCGAGCTCGATCTCGGTACCTTGGTAGGTGATTTTGGTCCCGCCGGATAGCTTGACCGCCACGCGTGCCAGAAGCTTTTCGGTTAGATCCATCAAATCTTCGTACGTCGCGTACGTCATATAGAATTCAAGCATCGTGAATTCGGGATTATGCTTAATGGATACCCCTTCATTGCGAAAGTTACGATTGATCTCGAAGACCCGTTCGAATCCGCCGACGACCAAACGCTTTAAATAAAGCTCCGGCGCGATCCGAAGATAAAGATCGGTATCGAGCGTATTATGGTGAGTCACGAACGGACGTGCGGCCGCGCCGCCTGCGATCGGATGCAACATCGGCGTTTCGACTTCCATGAAGTCGTGCTCGCGGAAAAATTGTCGAATCTCGTCGACGAGCATCGCGCGCTTGCGAAAAGTCGCGCGCGACTCTTCCGTCACGATAAGGTCGACGTAGCGTTGACGATAGCGTTTTTCAATGTCCGTGATGCCGTGGAATTTCTCCGGAAGCGGCTGGAGGGCTTTCGTGAGCAGAACGAGTCGTTCGGCATGGATCGAAAGTTCGCCCGTTTTCGTCTTGAATAAATGGCCTTCGACGTAAGCGATGTCGCCAACATCGAAATCTTCCTTATAAAGGCGGTAGCCGTCCTCTCCGAGAGAGTCCTTGGCGACGTAAACCTGGATCAGACCCGTGCGATCGCGCAGGCGAAGAAACGCAGCTTTACCGAAATCACGGATCGCGATGGCACGGCCCCCGATGGAGGCCGGAATTTTTGCGGCCTCGAGCTCTTCTTTCGATTTTTCGTCGTAGTGCCGATGGAGTTCCGCGGCGAGGTCTTTCGGTTGAAAGCCGTTTTTATACGGGTTTTCTTCGCGCTCCCGCATCCTCAACATCTTTTCGTATCGAACACGGACTTGCTCGGGGAGATGCGAAAGATCGGAATTCGTAGGAGTGGCCATGGATATCGAATTACCCTTCTCGAGAAATGTTAGGATCGCCGTTTCGGCGCGACGGTCAGAGCCGGGTTAATGTCCTTCGTTTTCAAGAAACCGCTCGGCATCGATCGCGGCCATGCACCCGGTACCCGCCGCGGTGACGGCCTGACGGTAGACGTGGTCGGCCACGTCGCCGGCTGCGAAAATTCCAGGAACATTCGTCTTCGTCGTCCCTGGCTCCACAACAAGGTAACCATTCTCGTCGGTCTTCAGAAAATCTTTGAATGGCTTCGTATTGGGTTCGTGCCCGATAGCGATGAATAAACCGGTAACCGCAAGATCGGACGTTTTTTCGGTCTTTAGATTCTTCAGAGTGATCGACTCCACGGCGGTCGCACCGTTAATGCCTTCGACCGCGGTATCCCAGAGAAATTTGATCTTTGGGTTTTTCGTCGCCTTGTCTTGCATGATCTTGGATGCGCGAAGGGAATCACGACGATGGATCACGGTTACCGACTTCGCGAATCGCGTAAGAAACGTCGCTTCTTCCATCGCCGTATCCCCGCCACCGACAACCGCAATATCTTGATTCCGGAAAAAGAATCCGTCGCAAGTCGCGCACGCCGAGACGCCTTTGCCGTAATACTTTTTCTCCGACTCGATTCCGAGCCATTTCGCGGAGGCCCCCGTGGAAATGATCACTGTTTCGGTTTTAACCGTGGAACCGTCTTCTAGGGTAAGCACGAAAGGTCGTTTCGAGGCGTCCACACCGGTAACCCGACCGGTTTGAAAACGCGTGCCGAATCGTTCCGCCTGTTTGCGAAAGTGGCCCATCAACTCCGGTCCCATGATTCCTTCCGCAAATCCGGGATAATTCTCGACGTCGCTGGTGATGGTCAATTGGCCACCCGGTTGTTCGCCTTCGATCACGAGCGGCTCTAGATTAGCACGAGCGGCGTAGATTGCGGCGGTGAGGCCAGCCGGGCCGGTTCCGAGAATAACGACGTTTTCAGGAGAAGGCATGTTCACTCCAGGGGGATGAAACGCGGGCAATCGGAAACGAAGAGAAACCCGGCATAGCCAGCCCTCCCGCGATTCGGACCCAAGCTTTCTTTGGATTTAGTTCGAATTGTCAGCGATCAGAGCGTCGATGTCGACGATCTCGGCGTTCTCAAAATCGTCCGGAAGGTCTTTCAATACTTTTTCAAAGTCTTCGGCCTTGGTCGTCCCGCGCTGAACGTTGCGCTCGATCACGCGGCTGTCGTACTTTTTCGCTTCAGTAGCATCAAAGAGAAGTGTCATAGGCTTCTGGTATTATGCGCTCCGCAAAAATGAGTCAATTGATCTCGGGCTTAAGAGTGACGACTTGCCGCGTCAATGCCAGGTTTTATTCCCACCGTCGCGGTCGTCATCGCCACTAGCGCCGTCGCCCTTGTTGACCACGAGTTTCAAATGCTTCTTCTTACTTAAACTCGTCAAACGGCTAGCCGCTGATTTTTTGCCCGGGCGGTCGCCGCCCCGCTTGCTGGCGATGATCATCCGAGTCTGCACCCAGAGGAAGGCAAGCCCAGCCGCCATTCCCCCGACGTGGGCCGCGCTTGAAAGCCCGCCCCTCCCCGAAAACACGGTGGAGAGGAATTCCACGCCGGCCAGCACCCAGATAAAATGTTTCGCCTTCATCGGGAAAAGCATCATGAACAACAGCACTCGCTCACCGAAAATGATTCCGTAAGCCATCAAACAACCGTAGATCGCGCCCGAGGCGCCGACCATCGGCGTGTCAAGTCCAGTGTCCCTCCAGACCCAAAGCTGGAGCAGTAAATAGAGCAGACCCGCTACCGTGGAGCAGAAAAAGTAATAAATGAGAAACGCGCGGCGTCCCCATTTGAATTCAAGATCGCTTGCGATGAATGCCAGCATCATCAGATTCAAAATGAGATGCAGCGGATCCGCGTGCATAAATGGATAAGTGAAGAGTTGCCAAAGGCGTCCCTGAAAAAGGAAGCCGCGCGGAACCAATCCAAAGTAACTCAAAAGGTGGCCGCCGAAGAACTGGTCGACCGTCTGTTGCAAGACGAAAATGACCACGCAGGCGATCAGAATGATTTTAACCGTGGGCGCTAAACGTAGCTGCATGGTTAGGCCTCCTCCGGCTCCATTAGTTCAATCAATAAGCCACCGGCGGAAGCGGGATGCACGAAATTAATGCGCATCTGATGGGCGCCTCGCTTAGGGGTTTCGTAAGTCATCCGAACGCCTGCGTCCTGGAGTTTTGCGCAGAGAGGATCTAGCTCGCCGGGCGAGAGCTCAAACGAGAGATGGTGAATGCCAGGACCCCGCTTCGCGATAAACTTCGCCACAGTCCCTTCTGGGTCGGTTACTTCCAGCAATTCAATCGCCGCAGGTTTCTGCGCCAGCGGGAGAAAATGGGCCGCCACGCCTTGCTCGGGCACATGTTCCGTACCGGCGATCTTGAGGCCGAGGATCTCAAAGAGGCGTCGCATCTCGGGAAGGTTTTGCACGGCGACACCGATATGATTGAGATGGATGGGCATGGGGGAAAAACTACCCCGAAAAAAGGATGAGGACCACTCCCCT
>CAZAKW010000254.1:0-4508 GCA_964485835.1 uncultured Bacteriovoracaceae bacterium | reverse complement strand
TCCGTATGCGTGGGTCCGTATGCGTGGGTCCGTATGCGTGGGTCCGTATGCGTGGGTCCGTATGCGTGGCCCGTGGACATCCCCTTTAAAGCGGGACTTCTCTCCTTCAAATCGAGGGAACATTACCCAATTCATTTTCAATTTTTACTGAATTAACGCCGTTTTTGCCCGGAAATATGCTAGATTCTATTCTAGGACGTTCGCGCTTTTATTTCGGAACCTTGTTCAACCTCTTCCGAAATGGAGCCCCACGTGTCCACTAACCACTCCCCTCCCAAGCCCAATCTCGGCCCGACCGCGCGTTCCAGTTTGAGGAACATCGCCCCTCCCAACCTCTCCGACGGCGGAACCTCGTTTCGGCGGTCGTCTTCTTCGCCGCTAAAAAATCTGTCCGCGCGCGAGCTCCACGAAAAATTACTGGGCCTGGTCGGCGAGGAACGAAAGCTTACGCTGACGATACTTGAGCACCTTCGTGAGGTGGAGGCTCGGAGGCTTTATGCCGAACGCGGGCATAGCTCGCTTTTTGAATATTGTGTCTCGGAACTGCGGTATTCCGAAGCGGCTGCGATGCGACGGATCTCGGCGATGCGGGCATTGAAGGTTTTACCCGAGCTTAAAGTGCAGGTCGAAAGCGGAGAGTTAAAAGTAACCCAGCTTGCCGCCCTCCAAAGCTTTGTCCGTATGGAGGCCAAAGCGGGGAAAACTTATTCAGTTCCGGAGACACGGGCGCTTTTTCAAGCCGCGTGCGGAAAATCCACGCGGGAGACGGAAAAGCTCCTCGCCGAGAAAAACCCCGAGTATTTGAATCGGGAAAAAGTGCGGATCGTGAGCGCGACGCAAACGCAGCTATCGTTTACGGCGGACGACGCGCTCATGCAGCAAATCCAAGCCGTGCGGGACCGCTTCGCGCATCAGCTACCGGTCGGGGCGACGCTTGCGGAAGTCGTGCACTTCATGGCGAAGACGACTTTACTTTCGGCGCCGGAAAAGCGGTGTGTTGGAAAGCGGATTTCTAAAAATCGGACACCTAAAGAACAAGTGGCCGATGAGAAAACTTCCAAAGGGCGGGTTGACAATGAGAAAATCGACAAAGAAAAGAGTACGGCGTACCTTTCGTCCAAGCACCCCGTTGCCGGCGCAGAAAGCGCGGAAATTTCGGTTGGAATCGGAAGAATAGTTTCCGAGTCCATCGATTCACCAGCGTCGGTAGCGGCTCTAAAATCGGCCATGGAAAGTTCGGCTCCAACGCCAGTCATTCGATCGCGCTACATCCCGATCGCAGTGAGACGCCTCGTCTGGACGCGGGATCAAGGCCGCTGCCAATTCGTTTCGCGAGTCACGGGTAAAAAATGCCTTTCCCGCCATCGCCCTCAAGCCGACCACATCGTTCCCTTCGCCCTTGGCGGAAGTTCGACTGATTCCGAAAATCTTCGTTTACTTTGCTTTTCACATAATCAGTGTGAGGCACGATGGGTGTTCGGGAGAAATGGAACCCGCCGTCGAGACGCTAGAGGCGATGCCAGCACTGTCGGTACTCCGCTCGCATCCACCGCGATGCGATAAGTGGGCCAAGAGTGTCGATATTATAACGGAATTTACCCTATGGACGCTGTATAAAGATTGTTCGTCTGGCCAATTTTCCTCGATCCCCCTTCCTCGCTCTCAAGCGTCAATGGGCTATATTGATTTTAGATCCTGCAAATAGAGGTCTCCCTTTTGCATTCTGAAACCCCATGAGGTTTTGGATATCCGCCCTTATTCTAATTTTCTCGTTCAGGCCAGACACTGCGTTGGCAATCTCGGGAAAGAACCTGGTCGAGAAGACGGACCTCCCAAGCGCAGTATGCGCGATTCAATTCAAGAACTATAAATTCCGGTCGAAAACGAGGAAACAGATCTCCCCGCTGTTGCCTAAAAATCCCTGTACCGCTTCATTCCTAAACGATCGTTTTCTCCTTACGGCCCGACACTGTTTTAAGGAGTCGGAAGTCTTCTTCGGCAGTAAAGAGCCGCAAAAACTTCTTTCCGAACAGATCGATATTCTGTGCCTGAAAACGAAAGAATTAGGTCGGAACCGACGCGTGAAAAGAATTTACTCACCCCCGTCCGGCCTCCATGCGCCGTCGATGGATGTCGGCTATAAGGAGCTTTTGCTCGTCGAACTCGGCGAAATCTTCTCTGCCAAGATTCAACCGTTATCGGTCTCCGAAACCCCGGAGATTCTGGATTCCGCCGTGAGCGTGTATGGTTACGGGCGGACTGACCGTTTAGAAGGCGGCATCGAAAATAATCTTGAGCCGTTTCTCCAGTTCGATGATCCGCGCGATCAAGCAATGTACTCTCGTTCAATGTCTGGCATCTATAAAGGCGCCATCGTGAAATACTTCGAGTTCATCGGTATCCCCGGCATAACCGATTTCTATAAGCGTTTCGGTCTGTCCCAAGCGACCGCCGCGTCGCTAAATCTCGGGGCTGCCTTGGATCGCTCCTCTTCACCTATTCGCTTCTTGCGTCTTAACTATGGCGAAAATATCGATATAAATTCCGACAACACCCCGATCAAAGGCGGGGATTCTGGTGGGCCGGTCCTCAACGATCGCGGCGAGATTGTCGCCGTGAATTCCTTCGCTCCGATGGCGGGCGACGCTTCAAAGCGGGTTGCCGGATTTTCAACTTTTCTGACGGAAGATCTTAGACACTGGATCAATAGCGTTATTCGCTGACAACGTCTCCATCCCTAGCACCCCGAGCGATCCCTTTGCTCTCGCTACGCCGGCATGGCGAAAACCACGGCCGCAAGCACGCTAACCAAGCGCCGTATAAATCCGGTGGACGTCGTCGTTGTCGTCGATCGCATTCAAAAACTCGACGACGTCTTTCTTTTCTTCCTCGGAGACCTCGACCTTGTTTTTCGCAAGGTAAGACATCTCTGAAAGCGTGATCACCCAGCCCTGAGACTCAAGGGCTTTATTGACGGCGTCCAAATCCGTGGTTTCGCAAAAAAACCGCGCACCCGTCGCCCCCGCTCCCACGTCTTCCGCTTCGAGCGGCTCGACGTTTTGGGCTCCGGCCTCGATCGCCACGCCTTCAATATCCACTCCCGCCGTAGGCGTCGTCGCTTCGATCACCCCTAGCCGGTCGAACATCCACGCTACGGCGCCTTGGTTGCCGAGCTGGCCCTTGCGAAACAAGACGCGGACATCCGAAGCCGTTCGGTTCTTGTTGTCAGTCACGCACTCGACGATTACCGGTACGCGGTGGGGAGCAAATCCTTCGTAGGTAATGGTTTCGTAGGTAACCGGCTCAAGCAGGCCCGCACCTTTTTTAATTGCGCGCTCGATCGTGTCGCGCGGCATCGACTGCTTACGTGCGTTTTCGACCGCCGCTCTGAGTCGGGCGTTATTGGCCGGATTCGGATCGCCAATTTTGGCGGAGACGATGATTTCTTTCGCGAGCTTTCCGAAGACCGCTCCCCGTTTGGACGCATTTGCTTGCTGTCCCGCATGTTTCCATTGTGCACCCATAGCACCTTTCCTATCCTGGGCGGCATAGAGTCTGCAAGTCTTGGAGAACCCTATGGAACACAACCCTCAAGCCCAAATCCCGTCCCGTAACCCCGCCACCGGCGAGATTCTCCAGCATTTCCCGCAAACTCCCGAAAAGGATATCGAGACGCGCCTTGCCGCGGCCGATCAAGCCTATCGTGAAACGCTTTTGCACCCGCTTCCCGATGTCGTTGCCGCAAGAACCCGGATGCTACGCCACGCCGCCGCAATTTTAGAGAGTCGTGCCGACGAACTGGCCCGAGTGGTCACAATCGAAGTCGGAAAAACGTTGGCATCTTCCCGAGCAGAGATCCTAAAATGCGCGAAGGTCTGCCGTTATTACGCCGAGCATGGCCCCTGGATGCTCAAGCCGAAGCCTGCGGAATTCGGCGGCGGTAAAACCGAAGACTTTCCCCGCGCTGAAATTCGCCACGAACCCATCGGTACCGTGCTGGCCGTGATGCCGTGGAATTTCCCGTTCTGGCAGGTCTTTCGATGCGCGGCTCCGATTCTGCTCTCTGGAAATTCGATGATCTTAAAGCACGCCTCCAACGTCCCCGAGTGCTCGCTTGCGATCGAAGCGGTTTTTCACGAAGCCTGTAAACGCGAACGTCTTGATATCGGCATGTTCGCCGCGTTCTTGATTCCCGCTTCTCGAGTCGAGGCCCTAATCCAAGACCCGCGAGTGAATGGGGTTACCCTCACCGGAAGCGAAGGCGCGGGAAAAAAAGTCGCCGCCGCCGCCGGTGCCGCGCTGAAAAAAACCGTGCTAGAGCTCGGAGGCAGCGATCCGTTCGTCGTGTTTCCCACCGCCGATCTCAAACGGGCGATTGCGACGGCGGCCGAGTCGCGCCTCCTCGCCAATGGTCAGTCCTGCATCGCCGCGAAACGCTTTCTCGTCCACGAATCCTTGATGGATGGTTTTCGCCGCGGCCTACTCGAAGCATTCGCCGCCGTAAAAAT
>CAZAKW010000253.1:0-4510 GCA_964485835.1 uncultured Bacteriovoracaceae bacterium | reverse complement strand
TTCCTCCCGGCGTGTCCAATTCGACCCATTTTATGACGTAAAGATTTCGCCGATACTTGGAATAGAAACACACCTGGTTTGTGTTTACGAAACCCACTGTTGTCCGTATGCGGAAAGGCCCTGTTTTGAACCTCTTGGATTCACACTCCAAAAGCTCGCGTGCATCTTGTTCCGTTCGCTCTCTCCGAGAGTCGGCACGAAGCCCTCTTTTTTTGGGGGTCGCCCTTTTCGTAGCCGCGTCGCTAGGGACGGGTTGTACGGCCAAGATCAACCGCGTCGGCGGTCTCGGTAAATCCTCGATTTTCGGAACCCTGCTCCCCTTCGTCGGCCTGATTGCCGAACATAAAAACTCCGCTTCCAATGCATACGCGGCAAGCTGCAATACTTCTGACGTCACCGTCTCGCTCTACCGACTCGACTCCGACGGACAAAAGATTCTTCCTGCCCTCGCAACGACCACCCCGACACCCGCGGGCTACTATTCTTTCACGCAGCCGGATCTCGTCGCGGCCGTGTCCGCAGGGAAGAGCCGGTATATGGTCACCGCGCAAGGATGTATCGCCGGAGCGGTTTTTGCTCGCCCACTGACTAGCACGTCCGCCCAGGACGTGATGGCCTCCAGCTCCCTCGTCGCCGCAATCTCTAACCTCGAAAGCGCCCAGAGCCGAAAACTTCGGATCGCGGATTCCTCCGCTATGGATGCCTTTTTACTCAAACTCCACACCCGCGTGGGCGACGGAATCTCGATCCACTCCGCCTACAGCGAGCTCGTCGGAGACCCCACACTGGAAACCGAATTCGTTTCTGTATTTGGGTTCTCCCCGACCCTTCTTCGGCATTCGATTCCGTGGATTCTCGATCTCCAGGCACCCACGGCGCTTGCCGAGGGTACGCCGAGAAACTATTTTATTTCGCTTTCGCATTGGAATCCTGCCTACGACCCAGTGGTCGTCTGGAAGCTTGACGGAGTGACGGTCTCGAATTCGAATTCGTTTACCCACTCCCCGCCCGCGAACTCGGTTGCGAACCAAACCCTCTCACTTTACGTCGGCCACGACGACGGAAGCGGCGACATCGACATCACCAAACCCCTCTTTCAACAAGACTTCGCGATCACCAACCAGGATTCGCTTCCCGCCACGCCGCCAACGATTTCGGTGCTTGCCTCCGCCCCTGAACCAGGCGGCGTCTTCCGGATATTCAATCCCAACGTGGGCCTTCGCCTCGCAACCGGGGCGGCGATGGTGAACTGCCAAAGCTTTTCGTCGCTTGCGGTAGTAGAGGGCTCCACCCCTCCGACTCCCGGTGATTTTTCCATCACCTGCTCGACGGCCCCAAACCAAGACCTCGTTTTCCCCCTCACCGACGATAGCGACGGCGCGAAAACACTTTATGTCTATGCCCGCGACACGCGCGGGCTCGTGAGTGCGCCTCGGATTCTTTCGCTTATACTCGACCAAACGCCGCCGACGGTCGCCTTCGCCACTCCCGCCCCCGGGAGCATGGTAGCTGGAGACTCGGTAGGTGCGTTCTCCCTCGCCGGCACTTGTTCGGTTCGCGAAGAAGGGCAAACCGTGACGATTTCTGGCGACGGTGATGCGACGACAACTTGCACGGCAGGAGCCTGGTCGACGACCGTCGACGTTTCCGGAGCGGACGATGGCCCAATCACGCTATTTGCGGATCTTGAGAATTTAGGCGGTGTTTCGGCCACCCAGGCCTCTCGCTCTTTTACGAAGGACGCGACCCCACCGGCTGCACCCACGCTCGCCCTCGACTCCGCGGCCATCACCAATCAAACGACCGCCGCGTTCCACGTCGCGACTTGCACGGAGATCTCGCATGTTTTACTCACCGAATCCGCGACGGCTCCGCTTCTTTCGGATTCCGGTTGGGTGGCCTGCTCGACCACTCCCTCCGCACTAAGCTACACAAACGCCGCGTGGACAGATGGAACCAAGACCATCTACGCTTGGGTACGCGACGCGGCCGGAAACCTGGCCGTCTCCGCTGATTCCGAAACCCTGGTCTTTGATGTGACTTCGCCGTCGCTTGCCTTCGTCGGACTCTCTACCCACCACCAAGGCGGCACCGACCTTGCGATCGACTGGACGTTAACCGAGGCAAACACCTCGGTCGCCCAAAACTTCACCCTCGAAACCAGCACAAACGGTGGGACGAGCTGGAGCCCGCTTGGCACCGTGGCCGCCGCCAACGGCCCCCTCGTTGGAGAAGCATTTACAAGTACTTGGAGCACTCCTGCGATCAATTCGACTCAAGTAAGAATCCGAATTTCCTATACGGATCTTGCCGGTAATCCGACGACCCTCACCTCAAACCTCATCACCATCGACTCGCTCCCACCGACCGCCACGTCGCTTACGCTTGCAAGTGGCGCGGCAATCACCTCAAACCCGACGGTCGCTTTCACGCTGGTCGCTTCCGACGTTTTAAGTTCGGTCACGCGGATGTGTCTTTCCGAAAACCCCGCGGCGTGCACGAACTGGCGCGCCTACAATGCTTCGGGCGCAACCCAAATGCTTTCGCAAACTCCGGGAAATAAAACCGTTTACGCGTGGGTTCGGGACGCCGTTGGAAACGAGTCGGTGGCATCCGTAAGCGATTCGATCGACCTAGAATATGGTCCTCCGCCGTCGGTAAAAGTAACCGCTCCGATCGCGGGCGATTACTTCGCCCCTACCGAAACCGTCCGCATCGCCTGGGAATGCACGACGGTCGCGCCGACCGTACTGACCGCAAATCCGATCTCGATCCAGTATTCAAGCGACGACGGTGCGAGTTTCGTCGACCCACCGATCGCAACCGGACTTCCGAATAACGATTCCGCCACGACCGGCCACTACGACTGGGTCATTCCCGCGGGCGTGACGAGCTATCGATTCTTGATCTCCTGCCAATCGGCCGCCGGCGTCGTTACGACCGCATGGTCCGCCGTCATTCACCCGGGCGCATGGGAAGTGTTCGCCGGCGACTCTTTTTACGGAACAACCGACGTGAACGTTCAGAACGTAAACGCGTCTTGGACGTTGGGTAGCACGAGTATCACCGGCGACCATAAGAACAACGTCTATTTCACTAAGACCCACGCGATTATGAAGATCGACGCGCTCTCCGGCCAAGTCGTGACGTACGGAGGCAGTCTCAGCGCCGGCGGATGCGGAACAGCCGCCGTACCGCTGGGTCAGTATTTTTCTTCTCCCGTTCTCATCGGAAACGATTCGACTTATCGATACGTCTTCGTCCTAGTAGCAAGCTGCAGTTCCATCCTCCGAATCGATACGGATACCAACACGGTCGAAACCTGGGCGACGCTGCCTACTTCGTCCATCGGCGCGCGGTTTCTCACCAGAAACCGAACCTTAGTCTTTTTCGGGGGCAATCGGCTTTACAAACTGGACTTGAATATCCAAAACTCTACTCCGGTTGAAATCTACGGAACCTCCGAAGCCCCGAACGTGGGCGAAATCACAGGGCGTTATCCAGAGGGCACGGTTGTCACCGGAAAAAAACTCGCCCGCTACAGCACCCAGACCAATTATTTGCAAAGCACAAGTCAAACCTTTGTCGCAGCAAACGCGGACGCGTCTAAAATTTGGTTAAGTTCTTATGGAAGTGGAAACGCATATCGAATCGATGATGCCGGCGATGGTACCTACGTCGTTGGGGACGATAATACCGGATGGACCCGTGGAAGCCATCACGGCTGTATTCAAAGCGATTTCGACGACTACGTTTACTGCCGCACTCGTTGGGCGTCGCCAGCAGGACGAGCGGTCGCCAGAATACATATGGATACAATGGTTAGCACACCAAGCTTTGCGGTCCCCTACGACGAAGACGACGACACCGGAAATCTTGCGATCGGGGTGGGGCCGGATCGCGTGCTGGCGAGCTACTCTCCAAATGGTTTCTTCTCCCTGAGCCCGAATGGTACCGCGACGTGGGATTCGTTTCGTATCGGCGGCCCCTATATCGCGACCTTCGGGAACGGAACGGATCGAACGAGGATTGCTTTCGATGCTCCTGGCGATATCAAGTATAACCTGGCCACCGAAAAACTTTTTGTTCGAAACATTCGGGGCCACATCCGACTCATGGATTTTTCGGCCTGGCCCACTACGACGACTTCGACGGCATACGGGACTGCAGGTGGATCGTACAACTACGGAGCGTTTGTTCCAAATCTCCTCGGAGAGCGATTTGTTTTTGAGACCTCATGTGGAAATCGGGGCATCGGGCAGGCGTTGTTCGACGGTTTGGCCTTTACGGGAACAACCTCGTTTATACCGAATTTAAACGGATGTGCTTCGGCCACCTATACAGGCTCGCCTCAAACGGGAGACGCCATAAACTCGACCCCTCTGCGGGGGATTGGAACCAACCGAACCAACGTGCTCCATACCAATGGAAAAGCTTACTTTACCTCCGAAGACGGCACAAACGACGCGATGATTTACTCAAGCGATACCGCGACGTTTACCCGAATCGC
>CAZAKW010000252.1:2637-4514 GCA_964485835.1 uncultured Bacteriovoracaceae bacterium | reverse complement strand
CGTCGATTCCTAGATACCCTGGTCCGACGAGGGGGTTTTTTCCGGTCAAATTCACATGGTCACGAATCATCATCACCGATCCGATCGGCCACTCCAGCTTGAGCCCGCCGGCAGCGTTCGTAATCAAAAAAGTTTCCGTTCCCGCAAGCCTTGGCACCATCACGGAAAGCGCGGTCTCGTCCGGGGCGAGGCCTTCGTATCCGTGCAAACGCCCGACTTGCAGGCAAAGTGTTCGACGGTTCGTGCGGTGGCGAAAGAATCGGTAAATTCCGGCGTGCCCCGGCGCTGTGGCGCTTGAAATCGCGGGGAGATCTTTGAAGTTGAGCGTTCCTAACGATTCCCATTCCGCCGGGATCCACTCATCGACGAACGACGAGCCAATGCCGGAACCTAAAACGACGTGCAGATCGCACCGATCGACTTTTTGCGCGCTCAAGAACGAGCGGAATAATTCTACGGAGCGGACGACTTCGGGACGCAGGGAGCTTTCCATGGGAATTTCATATCAAGACCCGAAGCGATACGCACCCTTCCCGAGTGGGCGTGCTTCGATATAGACTGGGTTTAAGTGACTTCCACCCGCCGCTCAATTTCCACTGACGCAAAGCGTTCGACCCATTCGAGATCCAATTCTGTTTGGGTCGCGAGCGGGATTTTACTCAGCCGAGTCGCGGGCCTCGTGCGAGAAAGGGTTTTCGCACATTATTTCGGAAACTCCGATGCCGGGGACGCCTTCAAGGCCGCGCTAAAGATTCCGAATTTTCTACAGAATCTTTTTGGCGAAGGGGTTCTTTCCGCGTCGTTCATTCCGGTTTACGCGCGCTTGCTAGCGCTTGACGAGCGAGAGACGGCAAAGAGGGTGGCATGGACGATCGCGGCTTTTCTTTCGCTCTTGGTTTCGCTCCTAGTCGGACTCGGGGTATTCGCGACGCCGTATTTGATCGACGCGATCGCGCCGGGGTTCGCTGGCGAGAAACGCGAACTCACCATCCGAATTGTGCGAATTTTATTTCCGGGGACCGGGATTCTTGTTTTATCCGCCTGGTGCTTGGGCGTTTTAAACAGCCACCGTCGGTTCTTCCTTTCTTATTCCGCACCAGTTCTCTGGAATTTCGCGATCATCGCGACGTTGGTCTTTTACGGCGGAAAAATGGAAATGGACGACCTCGCCATCCACGCGGCTTGGGGCCTTTTCGCGGGCAGCGCGCTGCAGTTTTTGGTGCAGCTGCCGTTCGCGCTCAAATGTGTCGGTGCGGCCGCGCGCGCTCGGGCTGAAGATCGGGCCGCGGTTCGGTTGGTTGGAAAAACGTTTCTTCCCGTCGTCGCTGGCCGCGGCGTCGTGCAGATCAGCGCTTACGTCGATAATCTGATCGCTTCTCTCTTACCCACCGGGGCGGTGTCGGCGATCTCGTATGCGCAAACGCTTTATCTCTTGCCGGTCTCTCTTTTCGGAATGTCGGTGTCGGCGGCGGAGTTACCGGAACTGGCCGCAGTGGGCGCGGCCGACGAAGCGGCGCGCGCAAAACTTCGGCACCGGCTTGAAGTCGCCCTCGCCCGGATTTCTTTTTTCGTGATCCCCTCGGTCGCCGGGTTTCTGTTCTTGGGCGATTCGATTACTGCGGCCATCTTTCAAACCGGAGAATTCGACCGTTCGGATACGGCGTTGGTTTGGACGATTTTGATCGCGGCCTCGTTAGGGCTCGTACCGGCGACCCGTGGAAGGCTTCTCTCGTCGGCATTTTACGCACTCGGAGACACGAAAACCCCGGTGCGGTTTTCCGTCGTTCGAGTCTCGGTATCGCTCGTGCTCGGCTATTTTTCCGCGACCCGGCTTCCTGATTATTTGGGCTACGCGAAAATCTACGGGACCGTAGGGC
>CAZAKW010000252.1:0-2627 GCA_964485835.1 uncultured Bacteriovoracaceae bacterium | reverse complement strand
CTGGCGGGATGGATGGAATACGGGCTTTTGAAGCGCAAGCTTGAACGCGGAATCGGCGCTATCCGGCCGGGCGGCCGTTCCCGTAATCGGACGATCTTCGCCTCGCTGCTTGCGGGTAGCATGGCTTTAGCCGGAAAAATCGCGCTCGATGGATATTTCGGCCCGATCGTTTCGGCCGTTCTGGTCGTCGGTCTTTTCGGTGTGGTGTACTTTATCGCCGGGGCATTGGCGGGACTCGAAGAAGCTCGTCGGATCTGCGCGCGGTTCGGGTTGCGATTCGATTAGCCCGCGCGCCTCATCCAAAGTGGAGGTAGCGTCTTCGGAGTCTGCGTTTTTTCCACGAATTCGAGATACGGTGCGTGGGGTTGGCCTGCCGGATACGAAGTCCCGCCGACGCTTCGCATGTTCAAATGGAAGAAGAGTTTTGGAAACTGGCGGCTCTTCTTCAAGAGTACCCATCCGCTTGTGCCTTGGGCGTTCAGCGCTGGATCGAGATCGCCCGGACGAAGGTGCCGTGCCAGCGACGGAAATTTCATCACGAGATAATCGGAAAGCGACACTCGGTGTTGGTCTTCCAGGAATACCCAGAATGTTTCCGGAAAGCGAAGCCAGGCTTCGCCGTCCCACGCCAACGAATCGTAGTAACGTCGCAAAAGCTCCAGCGGTTGATCGTGGAAATGCAGCGCTCCCAAATCGTCAACAAGAAGGTGCACCGAATCCCGAGTGCGCCCGAGAACCTCGAAAAGTTCTCCCGAAACGGTTTGCACCGTCGCTGCGGGCGGGATTTCCGCTAGATCGTCCACGTGGAAATCACGGCGGTAAACGACCACGTTCAGATGGCGGGCGATCGCCGTTTCAATCCACTGTCGGTGGATCGCGCCCGAGCAGTCGAAGATCGACTTTCCCGCGCGCAGCGAAGTCGTCGGCCGAAGCGATGGCGTCGCCAATCGTGAAATCATGGTGCCTCAGCTTTCCTCGCCCCGGTAAGAATCGATCGAGAGCAGGAGGCGAGCGTAGCCCCCGTTGCACTCGTCGACCTGGCTACCGAATACGGAGTCTTGTAAAAGCTCGCCGGAGACCATGCTGAGCGTCTGCGTTTTCGAGATCTCTCCCGCGGTGGCCCCGTCGAGATGGTTCAAAGACTCGTAAAGCTTCAACACTTCCGAAGACGAACGTTTTCCCAAGAGGGAAAGGCGAAGGAGTTCCATCGTCCGATCGGCGCCCGCATGGCCCTTTTTCTTGGCCGCGATTTCGGTATAGCGATAGTAAACGGTCTTTGGGCTCGAATTCGTCAGAATCGACAGCTTCACGAGTTCCGCCGTCCCCGCGCGGGACACCCAACCCTGGTCCAGACGTTCGATCTGATCGAACATCTTCACTAAATCATTAGGCGTGCGACCCGTGAGCGCGGCCGCTTTCGTGAGTTCCATCAATTCTCGCTCACCTCCGATTTTGCCCTGACGCATTTTGAATTCGTCGTAGGTCGCGAAAATCGAGGCGGGACTTCGTTCCGTAAAGAGCGAAAGCTTCGTCAATTCGACCGCCGAAGATCGAAACTTCCATTTGCGATCGGAATTTTGGAAGTCGGAGAAGATTCCGGCCACGACTTTCGCTTCGGTATCCGTGATGATCGAAACCTTCGTGAGCTCTCCCAGTTGGTCGCCGTTCGTTTTTTTGCGAAGTAGCTTTTCAAGCTCGTTATAGCGATCGACCACCAGGTCGGTCCGTTTGTTGGAAATCAAGGACGCTTTGGTCAACTCGGCCACGACGTAAGGACTTGGCCATTCCGCGCGAGCCGACTGAATCTTCTCGTATCGCTCGAGCACGTCAAAGGGCGTGATCTCTTGGCTTTGGTTGACGGCGATGTACGCGGAATCGCAGAAGCGTGCGATCGCTCGGGAGAGCTGCGGCTCTTCCGTCATGCCATTGGTAAATTGTAAACCACCGCTTGCCAGTCTGGGGGAGCTTGAGCATCCGGAAATCAAGACGCTCGAAAGTCCGAGAACAAATATCTGAATCCCAAACTGAAGCGGGACTTGATGCTTATCCATAGATAAGTCCCCTTCATTTTGTAGCCAGTGTTAACTTTCGCTCATTTTTATGCGACGCGTAATATGTCGTTTTTGACCTGGCGTCTTATTGCGAATTGCCGAATTGGCTCATGCAAAAAGGCACCGGAGAGACTGCGGCTTCTAGATTTTAGTCCATGCCTTGTGGGGAAACCCATCGGGGTAGTAGGCTAAACGCCCCGTCTCCGACCTGGCCATATTCGTTGTTTCCCCAGCATTTTACTTTGTCCGAAGCGAACCGCGCG
Organism: uncultured Bacteriovoracaceae bacterium; assembly: GCA_964485835.1. GTDB lineage: Bacteria > Bdellovibrionota > UBA1018 > UBA1018 > UBA1018 > JACMQW01. The sequence continues at coordinate 313 of CAZAKW010000252.1, read as the reverse complement.
CAGGTGTGCGCATATCCAGAAGTGATCGAATCCACTTCGTTTAGCCCCGGCACGTCGGTGGGCGAAAGTCTTTGTGTCGTCGTCCCATCTCCCAATTGGCCCCAAAGGTTTCCTCCCCAGCACTGAACTTTTCCCGTACTCAGGCGCGCGCAGGTGTACGAACCTCCTGCAGAAATTTGTACGGCAATCAACCCGGGTACTTCGACAGGAGACGTTTGCATGGTCGTGGTCCCATCTCCCACTTCTCCATCGCCGTTGTATCCCCAGCACTTAACCGCGCCCGTATTTAAACGTGCGCAGGTGTGATAGCCGC
>CAZAKW010000251.1:0-4543 GCA_964485835.1 uncultured Bacteriovoracaceae bacterium | reverse complement strand
TAATCGTTCAGCCCCGAAATTGGATCGAAGTCCATCTGGTCCCAGACGTACTTAACTCGCCCGATTCCAGGCACCGTCACGGTGCGCTTTTCTTCCATGCCTTCTTGCATTCCCTCGCCGCCAGCCATCTCTAAAAACAGCGCCCCCCCGGGGCGCAGGCTTTCCCGCGCGGCGCGGAAGTATTTCACGAGCGTCGCCCGTTCCAAGAAGATGAAAAAACTGAAATTGCACGCCGCGATCAAATCGAATTTGTCTCGCGTGGGCTTCAAGACGTTTTTCAACCGCAACTCCACACGCGCGGATTCGTCGGCGGAGAGCTTCGGCCGGTGGAATTTCTCGAAGTAAGCCAACGTCTCGGGATCTAAATCCAGCCCGACCGCGATGCGCTTGGGAGAAGATTTCACCCACTCCGCGCTGATGCGCGCGGTTCCGCAGAAATCTTCGCGAAGCCGAGTCGCTTTTTTTCCCGTCATCCAGAGATAATACCGGGGAAAATGCCGGACGTGCCATTCCGGGCACTGCACGGCTTCTTCGTAAAGCGCGTACTTGAGCTCCGTTTGCGAAAGCCGGAGGGGCCTCGCCGATACACGAACCTTTTTCAGCGGCGAACGAGCTTTCAGGGTGCGGGCCATTCGCTTAATTAAATTTACCGATTTGGATCAGGTGCGACGGATCGATTCCTTCCGCCGCCATCAAAGCCACCCGTCGGGCGACCTGTTTCGAAAGCGCACGGAGCGCAAGCGACGTCGGCGCCGAGGGCTGGGCGACGGTAATCGGCCGACCCGTGTCTCCGCCTTCGCGAATCGCCGGCACGATCGGAATCTGCCCGAGCAACTCGGTATTGAATTTTTGGGCGAGGATGCGTCCGCCGCCTTCGCCAAAGATAAAGTACTTCTTGTCGCTGTCGTCGGGCTTGAAGTAGCTCATGTTTTCGACGACACCGATCATCGGAATGCGGACTTTATCGAACATCGCCCAAGCCTTGCGCACGTCCTGCATGGAAACTTCTTGGGGCGTCGAAACGAGGACCGCTCCGGTTACCGGCACCATTTGCGCAAGCGAGAGCTGGACGTCGCCCGTGCCCGGAGGCATGTCAACGATCAAGTAATCGAGCTGGCCCCAATCGACCTGGTGACAAAACTGGGAAATCACGGAATGGAGCATCGGTCCTCGCCACACGAGAGGCTGGTCAGGATCGATCAAAAATCCCATCGACATGATCTTCACGCCGTGGGCGACCGGCGGGATAAAAAGCTCGCCACGAACGGGATGTTGGATGATTTTCGGGTTTTCCGTCACCCCCATCATCGTCGGGATATTCGGTCCGTAGACGTCCGTATCCATCAATCCGACGCGCGCCCCTTCGAGCGCGAGACTTACCGCGAGGTTTACTGCGATCGTGCTCTTGCCGACGCCGCCTTTGCCTGAAGAAACGGCGATAATATTTGAAACGCCTTCGATTTCGGCGACACCCTTACCGGGAGCGGTTTTGCCGGCCGCCGCATTTCCCGCGGTACGGGCCGCCGCGCGAACGACCGCGTCGATTTGAATCTCGACCTTTTTCACGCCCTCGAGTTTGCTAAGCGCAGAACGAATCTCGCTTTCGAATTTTTCTTTCAGCGGGCAAGCGGGCGTCGTGAGTACGAGACGCAGCGAAACGGTTCCGTCCGCGCGAGTCGCTACGTCCTGAATCATCCCTAAAGCCACCACGTCTTTTTTGAGATCAGGATCCATGACGACGCGAAGAGCATTCAGAACCGAGGTCGAATCGAAAGACGTAGATTGTGCCATGCCTTGAGCTTTACCAGACGTCAGGAACGCCGGCAAGGAAGCGCTATCAAACAAAATGCTCTACTTTTTGGCCATTTCTGCAAGGCCCGAGACTGATCCGCTTGGCGATCTCCGTAAACCTATTCGTTCCGGGAAGTCGATGCCGCGGCCGCGGCGGGCCGACGGCTTGAAGGCGCCGGAAGTTTGCTCTTGAGCAGCGTGGCGACTTGCTTGGCCTGGGCCTTAACCCGCGGATCCTCGTCGCTCGCGCGAGCGACTTGTTCGCAAAACTCGGAGAGCGCTTGGACCATCCCCGGCGTAAGCTCGCACTCGCGAAGCTCGCCCTGAAGACGCTCGAAATGCCTCACCCGTCGCTGGGCGTTTTGGAGACGAAGTGTTTCGTATTCTTCCCGAAACAAGGCGTACTCGTGCGCTTCGAAACGAGGAGGCGGGGTCGACGGCGAATTCCATAGCGCCACGGCACCAAAGACCAAGGCGAGAGTGCAGCCGAATACAATGAAGATCTGTCTTGCGGGCAAATCGCTTCCATCCTTGGAAGGGTTCTGGAGAAAACGTCCTCGGACGCGTCTCTCTTTTCTTTCCGTGAAAAGAGACTCTTTTAGTCTGCCGATAAACGAAGCCTATTTCAAGCGACCATTCGAAAAAGAATGAAATCACCCACTTTCGCAAACGGCCCACTCCGTAACCATCCGAAACGGAGTCGCCGATATTCCCGGGTCGAACGTCAATTCTCCGCCGGCGTCGGCGATTCTTTCGAGTCTAGTTCGTTCAGATCCCTCACTAAGGCGTCGGGGTCGACCACCCCGTCGATCCAAAGTTCGACCCGGCGATTGAGCGCGTACGCTTCGAGGTCTTCCGTCGCGTCGATCGGTCGATTCGGTCCGTAACCTTCCGTTGAAATTTTTTCCGCCGGCACGCCGAGCGTAACCAATTCTCGTTTCACCCGTTCGGCCCGCTCCCGGGAGAGCCGCATGTTGTAGTCGAGTTTTCCGCGTTTATCGGCGTGTCCATCGACACGCATGGTTTTCCAGGCCTCCGGCGACTGCTTCAAGTAGTGGGACACGCGCTGGAGAATCTGCCGCGAAGAGGGCCGCAGCTTGAAGCTTGCCGTATGGAAACGCAGGACGGCCTCGCCCAGATAAATCTTCACTGATTTCTCCGGCATCACGACTTCGGCGAAACGAGGCGCGATCGGACGCTTCGGCGAGGCAGGCGCGGTAACCGCAAGCGTTTCGGCGGACAAGGCGGAAGACGTGGCAACGGCCGCAGGCGCGGACGTCTTTCCTCCAAGCGAAAAGCCAAACTGCACGTCCGCCATCACCCACCAGATTCCGCGGTCCGCGACGGTGAGATCCCGTAGAGCCTGTGCGCCGAAGCGCCACCGATTCGCTGCGCCGAAATTCGTCTCGTAATCGGCGCGCAGGCCCCCGGCGAGAGAAAAGCTTTTATTGTCGCGCGTGGTGGATTCGTCGAACGCGACGTCGGTGCCGAAAAATCCATTAAACACCGGCCCAAGCTGCCAGCGCCGTCCAAGTCGGTAGCGAGGGGAGAATTCGACGAATCCGCTCCGGGTGATCACTTTCACCTTTGGATTCACAAGCGGGCTAAACTGGTCGTCGCCGGAAGCCCGGTGGTGTTGGTAACCTAGGCCAAGATCTGCTACCCAATCGGTCCAATACTTAGAAAGCAGCGCTTTGACATGGACGGCGTAGCCGGTGCGTTTCGATTCTCGAATCGCGCTTGAGGGCGAAACGGACGTGTAGCCCGCGTTCCCTCCGAAATAGAGCCAGAGATTGCGCTCGGAGTCTTGCGGGCTAGGGGGGCCGCTTGTGTTAAAAGCCGCAGGTTGCGCAACGGGTTCCGTAACGCCAGTCTCCGCGACTGGCTCGGCAACTGCCGGCACCGTAACCGGCGCCGAAATGGAGAGTACCGCCACCAGCAGCAGTCGATTCACGAGAGGCATGCCTTCATTCTCAGAGGCAAAGACGCAATTTGTCAATTTGGAACCAGGGTCTAGCAACAAGGGCATACTTAAAGCCGTTGTTTTCACGCTCCGGCTGTCGATGATCGCGGCACCGGGTTGCCCGTCTTCGCGGCAATCTTAATCTCATTTCCTCACTTTCCAGATAAACACACGATTAAAATCATCCCCTACTGATCGGAAAAATTCTGACCGCAGTTAGCTACCAGGTGGAGTGCACACGTATACGTCGACGGATTCTTGACAAAAGAATCTCAGACGCGTGAGCGACGATAAGTTAAGATCAATAGAATGACCCGCGTCACCCGAATTCACGCCGGCCTTCTATTGACCCTGGCGAGTTCGCTCCCTTCCGGATGTCAGACCGCTCCCGCTCACATCCAGTTTGAGAATCAAGGCGCACGCATTCCGGCGAGCATTTACGCCGAAATCGATCCCGCGCACTTCAAGTCGACACTGAACGCGCGGATGGCGCATATCCCGGAGTTCGAAGAGATTAAGAAATGGGCGACTCAGCAGAACGTCCGGATATGGCTCGCGGGCGGCTCGGCCGCAGGTATCGCATCTCGAGTGAGGCGAGAACTCAGTGAAGGTAAGGAGCTTCCCTATACTTACTTCGACATCTATCGCACGACCCAAGATCTCGATCTCGTATTGGACGGAAGCGAAGCAGTTGCTCAGGAATTCGAGGAGTTTTTGCGGAAAAGATTGTCGCATCTTCAAGGGCTAAAGCCGATATGGGAGGTCCGACTCCTCCAAACTGCTCGAGGG
>CAZAKW010000250.1:0-4568 GCA_964485835.1 uncultured Bacteriovoracaceae bacterium | reverse complement strand
CTGTGGGGAATAAGTTGGTGCAAGAGTTCCTGCTGGGCGAGCGGCACCACGAGATCGTCCTCGCCGGCGATGATCCTCGTCGGCGCGCGGATCGTGTGCAACCAACTCGTCCCGTCGTAACTGTCGTAATTGCGGATGAGACTGAGAAAAATCTTCGGGTCCATTTCCGCAATTTGGTCGACGTAAAGTGCGATGTCTTCTTTGGCCGTTAGATGAGGATTGAATCCCAACATGCCGATGATCTTGTGGATCACGGGGTTTCCTTTTTGGAGTCCCCATAAACGCTTCAAGAGCGCGGGTTGTTTTTCGGCCATCATCTCCAGGACCCGGAAGCCGGGGAGGAGAGCGTTGGAATGCAGAAGCGTTTCCAGCGGCCGCGTCGGCGTCCCGTTCGACAAAACGATGCCTTTCACCCGTTCCGGATAAAGTCGGGCGAATTCCAACACGACGTTGACCCCCATCGAATGCCCCAAAAAAACCGCGTCGGGTAAATTGAGCTCGTCGAGTAGGACTTTGAGGTCTTTCGCGAGGCTCTCCAAGGTTAAGGAGGAGAGGTCCTTCGGCCCTTCTGAGTTTTGATGGCCTCGGTAGTCCATCCAGACGGCCTTGTACTGATTACGAAAATACTCGATTTGATAGGTCCAATGTAGGCTCGAGCAAACGAGCCCGTAACAAAAGATAAGCGGTTTTCCTTCTCCTTCGACGCTGTAAAAAAGTTTCGTATCGTCGAACGAACGAAAGTAGCCGTGCCGGGTCGGAATAGTCCCGGGCGGTTGAAGCCGGTTAGCTAAACTTTTTTTTCGGTGGCCAGCGGGTCGGAGGAGTTCGCTCATGGGCGTTTGGAAAAGGCGGATTTAGGTACGTTTAAAAGAGTTTCGCAGACCGCTTGAAAAGCTTCACGCGTTTTCGGATCCGCGTTGTGAAAAGCGTCGTAGACGGCTTGGAAAGAGAGACGATCCTCTTCCAGGACCCGAAACGTCGGAGCGTGCTCCGACGATCCATTTCCGGGAGCCCGCCCCATCCGTTGGCCGATTTTACTCGCGTACTCTCTTTCTAAAGCCGCTAAAAGCTCTTCCTCCCGGATTTGCAGAACCCGGACGAGGGTCGCTACGTGCACCGGCGGTAACGGAGTTACGCCTCGCTCGATATTTGAAATAAACTGCGTCGTCACCGGAGGATCGAACTGCAGCCCAAGGGCGCGTTGGCTGAGGCCAATCGCTTCCCGTTTTTCTCTGAGAAATCCTCCCACGATGCCGGGCGGGGAGACCGAAGACGTACCACGAGGTTCACCCATTTAGATATTATAACGCTACGCGTCTCAACGGGTCAATCGAGTTCGCTGATCATTTGGTTTTTTGCAACGTTTTCAATAAGATAGATTTTAGTGAAACCTTCCAACCCCCACCCGGAATGGGGTAAAACGCAGAGCCGCTCCTGCTTGACCCATGCTGGATTGTGGATCCTAGCCGCCGGATATTTTGTCTGGCTTGCCGTCACGCCGCCCGTCACGTCGCGCTGGGTGGATTTCCCCGTCTATTGGGACGCCGGCCTGAAGGCGACCGAAGGACGAACCGTTTTTGATGTTGCTGGGCATTTCCAATATAAATATTCACCGTTGATCGCTCTGCTTTTCGGGAAACTTTTTCAGTTCGCCTCGTTCCTCACGGCTTCATGGATCTTTCAAAAGGCGATGCTTCTATTGTGGTTTTCAGTCGTGGCGCGGGCGCTGGGTCTTCGCCCATGGGCGATCGTCTTGTGGATCCTCTTTTTTGGGAACGCCCTTCGGTTGGATCTCGCCCTCGGTCAGGCGAACGCTTTGGTTTTTTTCTTATTGCTTCTGCTTTTCTCCGATCTCGAACGACCTTCGCGCCTCGTGCGCGATGTCGGATACGGAGTGATTTTTTCCCTCGCCGTGCAGCTCAAACTCTTCGCAGGGATTGTCGTCCTGTTGCTCATTTTTCGAAGGCAGTGGCGAAAACTTTTTTTAGGATTGGCCCTACTGCCCGTACTTTCCATTGGGGGCGTGGCGATCGAACAGGGCTGGACGTTCGCGCTTTCGGAAAACGTCGCATGGCTCGCCTCGCTGGCCGACTCGACCGACGAGCTTTTGGTTTCTTCCCAGAACGTCGGGGTCCTGGGGTTTTTCGCGCGAAACGCCTCGAGTCTAGGGTTGTCCTTAGGGTGGGCCAAGGCGGCCTGGCTTCTCGTCGGCGCGGGCTTTCTGTACTACCTTTGGACGGAACGAAATCGCCCGGCGATTTGGCTTCGAAATCGACTTCTCTTCGCGATATCGGCGTTTAACCCACTCGTATGGTCCTACTGGATCCTTTTCGCGTTTCCGCTGGCGGACGAAGCAGCGAGGGGGATCGCGACCGTCTTGCGGAACTCGCGAACTCGTCGATTTCAAACCATCGCCGCCGTGGCATGGGTGTTTCTCGCCTTTAATGGTCAGCACGCGCGGTGGGCGTGGCAGGGTGGAATTCTCGTCGGATTGATTTTAATCTTCACGTTTTCAATACGGAACAAGGAGGCCCGGGCATGGGCGCATTGATTATCTGGGCGGTCTGTTTTTTATACGCGACTTTCCTATTGGGAAGTTTTCCGTTGCCACCCGCTCCGGGACGTCCGTTTTCTGAAAAATCGATCGGTGCTTCCCGATTTGAATTTTACGACGGAATCAGCCAGCGACTAAGCCAGTGGGGCGCTGAAAGTTCGATTTGGATCGCTTTAGGAGGGTTGGTGCTTCTCTTTGCCGGTTGGATTTTCTACCGGCATGCGAAGAGCGGGGGCCGCCGTGCCGGGATCCCGATCGTAAGTTTCTTGATCGTATTCGTCTCCGCCCTCCTGCTTGCCGACTATTCTCGAGATGTCGAAATCACATCTCTCCAAGACTATGGAAGCGCTCGAAGCTATTGGCTTCTGCACTCAAAAAAATCCACTTACCCGAAATGGCCAACCCAAGAATTACAGCGGGCGCTCGAGTCTCGGGTCCCATCGGAAATCGATTCGGCGATCGATTCGGTCGTTCGGCCCGAGTTCGAGAAGATCCCCGCCTACCAAGGCGTGTTCGACGCGTGTCTTCCGCTTTACCGCGAGCTTGCTTTGAATTCGGGGTCGCTGCCGGAGCAACCCCAATCGAAAGAAAAAACGCCGTATGTTTTCGCCTGTCGCCTGATGGAGGGAGTGATCGATCGAACCGGTAAAGTCCCGGTGAACAATCCCGCGCAATGTCTTTACGGCCCCGCGGTCAAGATTCTCCACGCCCTGGATCGTTTGGGTCTTCGGTGCCCATTGAGCGCCGTACGCGGCCAGCCGGAGAAAGAATCCACGTGCCGGGAGTTCAAGCGGAATTTCGGCACCGATCTGTTTTCGTTTTGTACCTAAGACGTTTTCAGGCGATCGCTTTGAAGTTTTCCTTCACGTTCGAAATACGTGCGTAGCGGCGCGTGTTCGGCCAACAAAAGATCGGGATCGGATTTCAAAAGTTCCATGGCATCGTCGCGAGCGAGCATCAACCATTCGCGGTCGCGAACCAAATCGGCCAATTTAAACGGCAGTCCGCCGGCCTGACGGGTTCCCAAGAATTCGCCCGGTCCGCGGATTCGAAGATCGGCTTCCGCGATCTCGAAACCATCGTTGGTTTCTTCCAAAACTTCCAGTCGGGCCTGGGTCGCTTCCGATCCTTTGCCGCCGGTGAAATAAAAACAATAAGAAGCATGGGCGCCTCGCCCGACCCGCCCGCGAAGCTGGTGGAGTTGCGAAAGTCCAAATCGTTCGGCATGCTCCACGCAGATCACGCTTGCGTTCGGGACGTCCACGCCGACCTCCACGACCGTCGTTGAGACCAGGATATGGATGGTTCCGGCCTTGAACGCGGCCATCACTTCGGCTTTTTCGTCGGAGCGCATTTTTCCATGCAGAAGTCCGACTTTGAATTCGGGATAGACCTCGTGTTGGAGACGTTCGGCCTCCACGGTCGCGGACTTGAGGGCCTGGAACCCTTCGGCTTCGCTGTCTTCGACAAGGGGGTAGATGAAATAAGCCTGTCGGCCGGACGCGAGTTCGGATCGGACCCGTTCGATCGCCCCGGTTCTCGCCGGACCGCGCACGACTTTCGTCGTTACGGGGGAGCGGCCCGGAGGCATTTCGCGGATCATTGATACCGCGAGATCCCCGTAGGCAGTCAGGGCAAGCGTGCGCGGGATTGGGGTGGCGGTTAGAACGAGAAAGTGCGGGTTGACGAGTTTTCCGTTTTCCGCGCGGTGGATTCCTTTGATACGTAAGGCGCGCCGTTGCTCGACGCCGAATCGATGCTGTTCGTCGATCATCACGACGGCAAGCGATTTAAAAATCACCGGGTCTTCGATTAATGCATGGGTTCCGATCACAAAGATCGGTTGGCCCGCCGCGAGTTTCACGAGCAGAGCGTCTCGATCCGAAGCCGTGGTGCGACCGGTGAGCAGCGCGAGCGAAAGATGGGTACCGAAGAGCCGCAGAGCATTTCGAAAATGTTGCTCGGCAAGGCACGAGCAGCTTCACCCACCCGTACCTCAGGGGCGCCGCCATCT
>CAZAKW010000249.1:0-4586 GCA_964485835.1 uncultured Bacteriovoracaceae bacterium | reverse complement strand
CTTTGGACGGGGACCGAACGAGCGACCGGACTCGCGGGCTGGGTGGTCGGCGAAACGTTCGATGTCGTCGCGAAAGCCGAGGCAGGGGAAAAATTGACTCCCGTACCGGACGCCTCCACGGTTGCTCGCGCGTGGGGGGAAATCGGCGGGATGCAGCCCCAGCCCCGTCTGCGTTTTTTCCGGGACGCGAAGCGGTTTTTGGACGAGGGTTTGAAAGCCACGGGTGCTCGCGAGGTGATTGCTTTGATCGTTCGCGATTTGCGCGGCAAAGCTTCGACGAGCGTAGAGTGGCGCACGGGCGTAGGCCTTCTCGCTTCAACTTCGAATCCCGACGCGCAAGCAGCGCTCCACTCTCTCTATACGGATCCAAGTCGGAATCCCGACGAAAAGATCTCGATTCTCGCGGGACTCGCCGCGGGCGAGGGGTCTCCGGCGCCGGAGTGGAAAAGTACGCTTGAGCGTCAGATCACTCACGACTCGGACGCCGCCGTCCGCGAAGCCGCGCTTTACGCCTTGGGCGGTGCGATTCGAAAAGAAGGCGATGGGTTGAAACGCTCCGAACTTGAAGGCCTGTTATGGACCGAGGTGCGCGGCGCACGCACCGAAGCCGCGCAACTGGTCGTGCTCGATGCCATCGGAAACTCGGGCAGTGCCGAGTATGCGACTTATCTTCGGGAGCAGACCGAATCGCCTAGCGTACGCGTGCGTACGAAAGCCGCGCTCGCCGCGCGTTTTCTCGCGGCCGAGTCGGCTCGACCGATCCTAGAGCGAGCTCGAGTTGATGCGGCCCCCGCCGTTCGCCAAGCGGCTGGTCAAAGCGCCGCTTATCAAGCAGCGCAAGCTTCGGCCGACGCAGCAGAGTAGGGGGCCTGCCGGCCGCACATGAGTCCTTGAATCGTGCTCCCGGCTCTCGTTTCGTGTCTCTAAAGTAAACTAAATGAAACACTATTAAGATAATCGATTAATTGCGCACGATTCTATACGTTCCTTAAGTCGCTTGAGTAAAAGATGCATCGCGTCGAAAGGTCTAATGTCCTCAGCCGAAGGTTGGTTGATCTTCGCCGAGGGCACGGTCGATAGAAGTCGATCGTACGCTCGGAGTCTGCGGCTAAGGCTAGGCCGATCCCCGAGTGAGTTCGTTCGTTCAAGGCTTGAGCGCAGGGTGTCTCCCGCTTTCTCTACGCGACCAAGTCTTGGGCACCAATCAGGAGGATCAGGGATATGGAATCGTCTCTCAATCGTCGTACGCTTGCGCTCGTTCTGGGATCGGCTTTTTTGCTCGTCGCCTCGGGTTGCGGAATGGGTCGGAAGGTCGTTTCAAACGTGGCCGTCGAAAACCAAATCGTGGGAAGTGATCTTTACGTTTCGCTTGATGCCACGCTCTCTTCGGGAGCGCTTTACCTTCCGAACGTGAAACTCCCGCTCTACCATCCGAAAAATCCATCCCAACAACTTGGCGAAATCGAAACCAATGGTCTCAAGATTAGCGTGCGTGTGAACGCAAGCCAGGCTTTGAATCTTCGCGATCTCTCCGACCGGGTGTCTTTGCCCGGTGGTTCGGACCTCCCACTCGTGCTTCCGCAGGGATTGAAGCCGATTGGGATCCCCGTCTTCAATTCGAATTCGATGGTCTATCTCGCGGTCAGCGGGCAGCAGGTGATGATCGGGATCGCCGTGGCGATCGCGAAGGAAGATCGCTTGAATCTGCCTTTGAATATCTTTTTACCCTTTAACATCAGTCCGGAAGTCGCCGGCACGGCTGGATTTTTCTTGGGCCAGAAGCAAGGAGTCGCAGTATTCGCCCTTCGTGAAGGGGCGGTCGCAGGAAGTGGCAGCGCGCTTGCCTCCACGAGTTCGAATCCATCCGCGGCTTCGGACGCGGGCCTCAGATCCTTCGCGGTCTCTTCCGCCAAACGGATTTCGGTTCGGGAAGAACCGCTCTCCAGCGCGAAAGTGCGCCGGCTTGAAAATACCTGGAATCACCTAAACCGCGTCCGAATCGATTAATTCGGGCTGACTCTGTCCGAGGGGTTAGTCATTGAGATAGGAAAGCGCCTGGACTTCCTAGGATCGGGAGGCCAGGCGCTTTCTTTCTTTGCCCAGGGACGAAAACTAAATTCCGGCCAGTCCGGCGGCGCCGCGAATCGGGGACTCGCGGTAGATTGAACGAAGCGCCGAGAATCCGTGGTGGTCGACGTGTGGAAGCTCCAAGACTCGCCACACAAACTCGGGACGACGCTCGGTAATCCATTGCCCACCGACGATCTTGCGATCCGCGTCGACTTCAAGCGTATAGCGGTAGACTTCGCGTTCGGTGTCGAGATTGAAAATTCCGTATGGCCCCGTCTGGGGGAGTCGACGGCGAACGTAATCGACCACGGTCGTAACCGCGTAGTGGCGGTCGTCGTCGCGACGGATGTCGGATTCGTACGAAACGATCGGGCGATAATCGACGGCCGCGCTCGGGTCGATGTCGGCGACGAAAGCCCTGCCGTTTTCTTGAATCGTGTTTGCAAGCAGGAGGTGGAAGCTCGCCGGGTCGACGCGGTTGCAATTCCAGTCGTCTTTTCCGAAACAGCGCGATCCGACGCGTGCGGTGCGCACGTGTTGGCGAGCGATCTTTCCGTAGTAGTAGGCGGCGACCGCTTTCACGTCGCTTGCACCGATGGTGATTCGTGCTTCGTGACCGGTTGGAAGGCGAAGCAAGTGGTTGTCGATCTGGCCGGGTTCTTGGAGCATCGTCGCGGCCGCGGCCCAACCGAAGTTCATCCGTTCTTCGAACTCCATCGCGTTTTTCGGCGAAACCGTCCGGCGTGCCTCGGCGACTAACGGATAAAGGGTCTGGCCACGGACGAGATCAAAAATTTCAAAGGGGGAGAGGAGCGAAATCGCGCGTCCGCGGGCCGCCATCGAAAGATTCTTGAGTTCTTCGAGCGTGGGTGGGCGCTTACGGGAACGTTCGGAAAGTTCCAAGTCCTCGCGTTGGTAGCGTAAAAGTCCACCGCCTTGGGCCGCGGTCCACGCCGCGTCCGCCCAGGGAGATTGGTCCACGCCGATGCGTCCTTCCGCCGGGAGGCGATCGATATTCCGGTTGATCGACGTTCCCCAAGCCAGGGCCAACGGATCTTTCGGCGCGAGGCGTTGCCACTGGGTGTATCCCCCGGCCGAAAGCGCGGCAAGAATCAGGAATTTCCATCCGCGCGATCCGCGGGATTTTCGACGATAGTGGGAAACCGCACTCATAACTTTCTCGCTCTCTCTACTCTTGAAAACTTAGGCCCCGCGCTTCCATCATCCGGATTTCGTCGCGGGGCCTGCTAAAGGTCTTAAGACTTATTGCGAAGGTTGCACTCCGTATGGAAGGTACTGCACGGTCGCGGACTCGCCACCGACGAGCTTGTAGGCTTCGCCGAGAAGCTGGATCGTGTAACCCTCGCGGTAGTCCATCGGCACCGGCTCGGTCACCATCGGGACGGTTTGCAGGCCTAGGTAAACCCATCCGTCGGAACCGTTGGAAGACTTTGGCACTTCAATCGTCTGGCCGTTTGCGAGTTTTTTGGTCACGCGAATCGTGTCTTCGTTCGGACGGCTGGTGATTTGGATATAGCGTTTCGTGTAATCGAGCTTGATGGCTTGAAGCTGGGTTTGGAGTTGGGCCAAAACCGAAGCCATCGGCGTGCGGCAGATGTCGATCGCCGAGTGTCCACCCAGCGCCATTCCAGCGGACCTGTACCGGATCGCATCGCGGGCGCGTTCGCCAAAGCAGTTCGAAGCGCCGTAAGAAACGACGGGGAAAAGATGCACGGAGCCCGCGAGCGCCGAACCTTTCGCGTTACGGATCTTATTAAGCTTCGCCGCCGAGACGGATGAAGGAAGGGTGTAGGGATAGGCCGAATAGTCGACCGGATCCGAAGAGTCTTCTCCGTTGGAGAGAACCACGACGGCAAGAATCGCTTCTTTGCGGAGGAAGTAGTTTTGGGCTTCGCTGGAGGCGAGGGCGGTACCGATCGTGTCGATGCCGGGTTCTTGGCCGTCCGTAGTATTAGAGTTCACCTGGACCGCGTAATTTTCGGGACGAACGAACATCGACGCGGGGATGGTCGAAGACTGCTGAGCGCCCGGATAGGGAGGAACCCAAGCCGCGCCCCAGTTTCCGTCGAACTTCGCCGCCGAGATCTGGGTGATCCGCGGGGTGCCGATCAAAGGAACCGCCGTGACTCGGAAGTCCCAGCCCTGGTTGTTCAGGTCGGTTAAGAACTTCTTGATCGAAGCATTCAGCGTGCTTTGGATCCCGAGGGTCGAACCCGAGTTATCGACGGCCAGAAGGATATCGACCTTCGGAGCAATCGACGTCGCGCCGGGAGCGCCGCTATCTTGTTGGGATTGGATCACGTCGAAGGACTGGCTACCGCAGCTCGAAAGCGCGACCAGAACCGATGCCATCACGAAGCGTAGGAAGGTAGGGGACGTCATAGGGGATACCTCATAAAACTTTCTCTCCCCCTCGATAAAGCAAGGGGGGTGCCAGCAAGCGGGAGAGTTGAGGTTTGTTAAAAGCCTTTAAAAACAATGAGTTAAGGGGGTGT
>CAZAKW010000248.1:0-4591 GCA_964485835.1 uncultured Bacteriovoracaceae bacterium | reverse complement strand
AAGCGCGAGCTGTCCACCGGCAGAGCGCCCAAGAATCCAAGCTTGATTCGGATCCACGCCCAATCGATTCGCGTTTTCCACCACCCATTTAAACGCACCTTCGATGTCCCCGAGCTGCATCGGCCAGATCGCGTCCGGAACTAATCGATAAGTCGGGGAAAAGACCACGTAGCCCGCACGGGTTAATTCAGAGACCGTGTGGTCCATGTCCGCCGGGACGCCGCTATTCCATCCGCCACCGTGGATCGAGAGGATCCAGGGTTTTGGATTCGACTGTTCAATGACGAGCTTGCGATAAATGAAGATTGGAAGACGAGTACCGTCTGCCGTCGTAAACATCTCCGTCTCGTAGGGGGATTCGATTGGGAGTCGAAAAAAATCCCGGACCGAAAAGAGAGGCTGTTTAATCTCATCCGAGTAAGGGGAAATCTTACCCGGAGCGACGCGCGATTCGTCGCGAAGTCCGTAGGTGAGATTCCAAAGCCAGTTTCGTTCTTGAGAAAGCGCTTCCAGCCAGGGAAGCATCAAGAGGGTAATCGCGATCCCGGCGCCGAGTCCGCCGACGACTTTCGGGCCCACGGGGCCGTGATCGTTAAAAAGAATTTGAAACAGAAGATAAACGAATACCGGCACCGCGAAGAGGAATCCGAGTTCCGAGACGGTCAGCTGGAGCAACCAGAGCGGTCGATAAGCGGGAAAAACGGGCCAGAACCGCAAGGTGCTCACCGCGACAACGAAGAGAACGTAAAGAGTGCCAAAAATTTTTCGCATGGGATCTCCTCAGCGGCGTTTTGAGCCGCTTTCAAAGCGGTGAGACATCCGCGACCATTTTTTTGATCATCTCTGAAGCGCGGAAATTGCGCAAAGAATCTCCGGCCTTGCGTTAGAATAAAGGCATGCCGAACCGGGATTCGATTCTGAAATGGGGACTGTTTTTATGCATGGCGGGAGCCGCGCCGTACGCAACCGCCGCGGACGAAAAGATCATTCCTCCGGCATCCCATTTCGCGGTCGCGACGCCAGGTTCGCAGTGGCTAAACGTATCACGCGAGCTCACGACCGAAGATCTGCGCGACAAAATCGTACTGCTGGATTTCTGGACCTATTGCTGTGTGAACTGCATCCAGACGCTTCCGGAGTTGGCCAAACTTGAGAAAGAGTTTAAGGACGACCTGGTGGTGATCGGAGTTCATTCCGGAAAATTCGATCAAGAAAAAAGCATCGACCCCATTCGCCAGGCCGTCCTTCGTTACGGAGTCGAGCATCCGGTGGTGAACGACCGCGACTTCCGGATTTGGCGTCATTTCGAAGTTCGTTCATGGCCCACGCTCGTTCTTCTCCAGCCCGGCGGCCAGGTTTCGGAAACGTACGTGGGAGAAGGGTATGCCGACGAGATACGGAAAGCGGTCAAAGCACTGATTAAGCGCTATCCCCAGCGCAACCGCGCGCCTCTGCCGATCGAAACCGAACAGAGCCGGGTGGCCAAAGGCGAGTTTTTTTATCCCGGCAAGCTCGTCTACGATGCCCCTTCGAAAACCCTTTTCGTCTCCGACTCAAGCCACCATCAAATCGCAGCCTATACGTGGGATGCGAAGGCGCCGACCAAACTCGTTCCAGTGTATCGGATTGGGAAGGCGAACGATGGCGGTTTTAAAGATGGGACGTTTGCGACTGCGCGGTTCCGAAGACCCCAGGGACTAGCCGTGGCGAAAAACGTCTTGTACGTCGCCGATACCGAGAATCATTCGATTCGGCGCGTGGATCTGAAATCGAAGCGGGTCACGACCATTGCCGGAAATGGAAAACAAGGAACGACCCGAGTGGCGAAGAATCTCGCCGCGAAATCCGTCCAGCTTGCTTCGCCTTGGGACATAGCGTTTCACCCCGATGAGAGCCACCTCGTGATCGCTATGGCCGGCGCGCATCAACTTTGGTCGCTTGATCTCGAAGCCGGACGGATTCGTGTCCTTGCCGGGTCGGGCGTAGAATCCATAAAAGACGGGGTTGGCTCCGAAATTACGCTTTCGCAGCCGTCTGGAGTGAGTTCCCTGCTGGGCAGTCTTTATTTTGTGGATTCGGAATCCAGTGCCCTTCGGTTTTATTTTGAAACCTTTGTGCGGACCCTCGTCGGCACCGGCCTTTTCGATTTCGGGATGAAAGACGGGGACCGCAAGGACGCCAAACTCCAGCACCCGTTGGGCCTTTACGCCGACGTGACCGGCGTTTATATCGCCGATACGTATAATCACGCGATTCGAAGATACGATCCACCGAAACAAACCCTGGAGACCCTTGTCGGGGATGGCAAAGCCGGCGAAGGCGGAGATAAAGTCTCGGAAAAAGCGCGAAATGCACGATTGAACGAACCGTCCGGCATCACGAAACTGGACGACGGTCTTTTTCTGATCGCCGATACGAATAATCACCGCTTGGTTCTCCTGGATCGCGCGAAAAAACGCGTTGAACGAATGAGGATCGAAGGGGAAAAGTTCCCTAGTGCTTTGCCGAAGGCGGCCATGGTCGAATCGGTGAACGCCGTCGTCGCCCAAGGGCGTTTAAGCGATCACCTTCCGAACCCGCTCACGTTTCCAGCGGCCGTCGTCAATCGGACGAATCCCGAGATCCGCGTGGTCTTACCGGAGCGTTACAAGCTCAACGAAGAAGGCCCTTCTTTCTTGCGGCTTTTCGCCGGTACTTCCCCGAACGAGAAGCTCCATCAAGAGTGGAGAAGGGACGCGCTAAAGGATTCACTGGTCTTAAAGGTGAAGGATCTTCGCGGCGACACCGAGTATCGCTTTCAGGGTACCCTTTACTACTGTCTGGATACGAAGAACTCGGTTTGCGAAATTGCGAGCGTCGACTTTCCGATTCGCGTCTCGTCCGACGGTAAAGAGAGAGTGGACGTGCCGGTGCCGACGCAGTCCGCGACGAAGCCCCAAGGAAGGAAGTGACCCCTTCGTCTTTGAGGGCGGTCTTCGGGACTTAAACTTCTTTCTTCAAAGCGATAAAGCGGAAGATGCGGAATCCCGCGGCGCCGGCGGTATACATGATCTTCCGGAGCGTATCGTATTGGATTCGTTTATCGGCGGTAACGGCGAGGATCCCGTCAAAAGGAAGCGGATTGCCTTCCTCGTCGCGAATAGGGGATTTGGCCTTGAGGAGCTCGGATTTCTCGCGAGCGGCGGTCAGCGTATTAAAGAGCGCTACGATGCGGCGACCATTTTCGTCGAGGTCCGTGTCGTTGAATTTATAGGTTCCTTCGCTCGACCCAGCATTGTCGCTCTCCTGGACGAAGTCGACGATGCGGTTTCCGTCGAACGTGATTCCCTCCGGCGTGATCAAGACCTGGAGCGAGTCGCGAGGTTCTTCTTGCGAAGCGGAGATCGGGATTTCCATCCCTTGCACGGTCGTCAGGCTATTCATGCTCGTTTGGTAGGATTTGAGCAAGAAAACGAGGATAATCACGAGCACGTCGATCAGCGACGTCAGCTGGAGCTCAAAACCGGCGTTCAGCTTCTTTTTGCGGCGGCGGGTTCGAATGGAGCGGAATGCGGGCATCGCGGAATCCTCGGGTCTTAAACGTTAGTCGTTGCCTAGGATGTTCCCGAAAACGACTTCCGGAAACAGGAACTTCAAAGCTTCGTCCACGCCCGTTTCGGCGTTTTGTACGATGATCGGCGGGTCAGTCGCGTCGAGCAGGCGGATGCCGTCCATCGAGGCGATCAAGGAATCGTAAGAAATCGAACCGGAAGGGGCTAAGACCACTTGGCGCTCGTTCGGAAACTGTTGCTTCACTTCGACGAGGCGTTGATGGATCGCAAGCACGTCCGGAGTCCCCTCGGGCGTATTCGGAATTTTGGTCGCATCGATCTTTTTGAAAGGAGACCAAATCTCCACTTCGTCCTTGCGGAAGGAGACCGTGAGTTGAAGCGGTTTTTCTTTGAGCTTCTCCGCGACTTCGGTCGGGCTCGCCGTCGGAAGCGGGGTTTCCACATGCGACATCACGACAAACGCCATCGTGTAGAGGAGGAATGCGATCAAGACCACGAACGTATCCATCATCGGAACGAGGTTCAGCTCGATCTGATGTCCCTTGTTTCGGTTCCGTCGCGCGCTAGGGCTTTTCAGCATCGGTCCGCCTTAATCCGCAACCTTTTCCGACGAGTGGCGATATTTGCGCGCGGAAAGAAGGTCGATCAGCTTCACGCCGAATTCGTCGATCTCTTCGATGATTTTCTGGGCGCGGGTCGCGAGAATCGAGTGCATCACCATTGCGAAAATCGCGGTGAGAAGCCCAAGCGCGGTCGCGATCATCGCTTCCGAAATTCCGTTCGCCAGAATCTCTTGGCGTTTCGCGGGGTCGGCGACGGCGATAGCGGCGAAGGCCTTGATCAGACCGGTAATCGTACCGAGGAGTCCGAGGAGAGTGGCGATGTTCGCGATCAGTGCGAGGTAGCTTAAGCGCTTTTCGACTTTCGGCGCGACTTCTAGCGTCGTTGCATCGATCGCGTGTTGGATTTGTTGCTCGTCTCGCGAAGCCCGTTGTAAGCCCGCTTTAATCACTTTCGGGAGCGCCGCTTGCGATGCGCCG
>CAZAKW010000247.1:0-4591 GCA_964485835.1 uncultured Bacteriovoracaceae bacterium | reverse complement strand
CTTGTTCCGTCCAGCGTGATCCAGTCGCCTTCCAAAATCGTTGTAGACCCGGCCAGGAATTTTTTGGTCTCGTAAGAAATTTTAGCGGACGCGCAACCCGCTACGCAGCACTTTCCCATGCCGCGGGCGACGACCGCCGCATGCGAAGTCATCCCACCGCGCGCGGTGAGAATCCCCTCCGCTACCGACATCCCGTGGATATCTTCGGGCGAGGTTTCGATCCGCACGAGAATCACTTTTCGCCCTAATTCCTTCACCCATTTTTCGGCCGTGTCCGGATCGAAAACGACTTGTCCGCAGGCCGCTCCGGGCGATGCCGGCAAGCCCTTCGAGATCACTTCTTTGCGCGCTTTAGGATCCAGCCGGGGATGCAGGAGTTGGTCGAGTTGTTCCGGGGCCACCCGCAAGATCGCCTCTTCCTTGGTGATGAGTTTCTCGGCGACCATATCGACGGCGATTTTCAGCGCGGCCGGGGCCGTGCGCTTGCCGTTGCGCGTTTGAAGCATAAAGAGCGTCCCGTTTTCCACGGTGAACTCGATGTCTTGCATGTCGCGGTAGTGCTTCTCGAGCTTCTGATAAACCTTTACCAGCTCGGCGTAGGCTTTTGGCATGACTTGCTCAAGCGTCGGAGTCTTCGTCGTTTCGCCCGTGCGGGAGGATTCGTTGATCGGTTGGGGGGTACGAATCCCCGCCACCACGTCTTCGCCTTGAGCGTTAACGAGAAACTCGCCGAAAAATTTGCGCACGCCCGTCGATGGATCACGCGTAAAGGCGACGCCGGTTGCGCAATTCTCGCCCATGTTTCCGAACACCATCGCTTGAACGGTTACCGCCGTACCCCAAGACTCGGGAATATCGTTCAACTTACGGTACGTATTCGCCCGTGGATTCATCCATGAAGAAAAGACCGCCCCAATCGCGCCGCGAAGCTGTTCCCACGGGTCTTCTGGAAAGCTCTTTCCGTTGGAGCGCACGATCTGCTTGTATTTTTGGACAAGCCGACGAAGGTCGTCGGCGGAAAGTTCGGTATCGTGCTCGACGCCGCGCTCGTGTTTGAGGTCTTCGAGCGCGATTTCAAAATGGTTGGAGTGGATCTCGAGCACGACGTCCGAATACATCGAAATAAATCGGCGGTAGGAGTCGTAGGCGAATCGCTCGTCGTTGGAATTCTCGACCAGTCCGCCGATCGTCTGATCGTTTAATCCGAGATTGAGGATGGTATCCATCATCCCCGGCATCGAAGCGCGCGCGCCCGAGCGCACCGAAACGAGGAGCGGATTCTCGGGATCGCCAAATCGTTTTCCGAGCTGTTTTTCCATTTTCGCGACCGAAGTCCTCAGTTCGCTTTCCAAGCTCGCAGGATACGTTTTCTTCTGGGCGTAAAAGTAGGTGCAGACTTCCGTCGTGATCGTAAATCCGGGAGGAACGGGTAGGCCTAAGCGGGTCATCCCATGCAGATTGGCGCCTTTGCCGCCGAGCAAATCTTTCATCGTCTCGACGCCGTCGGCTTTCCCGCCGCCGAAGCAGTAGATGTACTTCGCGGCAGATTTGGACGTGGATCGTTTCGGGCTTACCGAGACTTTAGCGCCGGCCGCCTTCGGCGCGACGCGAAGAGATTTTGGCTCGACTCTTGGAATCGGCTTCTTGAGTTTATTTGCCCCAGTTTTCGATTTGGTCACGGATGACATGGATCACTTTCTCGGCCGGAACTCGGGTTTGTTCCATGCTGTCGCGATGGCGAAGGGTTACCGTATGGTCGTTAATCGTATCGAAATCGATCGTGATGCCGAAAGGGGTGCCGATCTCGTCCTGACGCCGATAGCGTTTTCCGATCGAGCCGGCTTCGTCGGTCATGCAGCGGAAATGCTTTTTCATATCCGCGTGGAGCTTCTCCGCGTACTCCGACAACCCGCCCTTTTTCATCAAAGGAAAAATCGCCGCTTTGTACGGCGAGAGGGCCGGATGCATTTGCAGCCAAGTCCGTTCCCCGTCAAATCGATAGGCGTCGCAAAGCGCGGCTAGGATCGCCCGGTCGCAGCCGACCGAAGTCTCGACGATGTAAGGAAGGTATTTTTCTTTCGCGACTTCATCGAAATAAAGAAGGTTCTTGCCGCTGAATTCCTGGTGGCGGCCAAGATCGAAATCGCCTCGATTGTGGATGCCTTCAAGCTCGCTCCACCCAATCGGAAACTCGTACTCGATATCGAACGCTGCGCGTGCGTAGTGGGCGAGTTCCGCTCCGGCGTGTTGATGGAATCGGAGTTTTTCTTTGCGGATGCCGTTGTCGTAATGCCACTGGATCCGCTTCGCTTTCCATTTTTCGAACCACTCCATATCGGAGCCGGGCTTGACGAAGTATTGCATTTCCATCTGTTCGAACTCGCGCGTTCGAAAGATGAAGTTTCCCGGGGTGATTTCGTTACGAAACGCCTTTCCGATCTGAGCGATTCCGAACGGGATCTTTTGGCGTGCCGACTGCTGTACGTTCAGAAAGTTTACGTAAATCCCTTGCGCCGTCTCCGGTCGCAAGTAAACGACCGCGGAGGAGTCTTCGAGCGCGCCCATGTGGGTTTTGAACATCAAGTTGAAGTTCCGAGGCTCCGTAAGCGTGCCTTTTTTTCCGCAGTTCGGGCAAACGTTGGCCGAGAGTTTTTCAGGATCGATCTTATCGGCGCGGAAGCGTGATTTGCATTCCTTACAATCCACCAGCGGATCGACGAATCCGGCGACGTGCCCGGAGGCTTCCCAGACTTTTGGGTGCATTAAAATCGCGGCGTCGAGGCCCTCGATGTCGTCCTCGTCGCACATCGCGCGCCACCAGCGCTCTTTCATATTCCGCTTGAGCTCGATGCCGAGCGGGCCGTAGTCCCAACAGGCATTGATGCCGCCGTAAACTTCCGAGGACGGAAAGACAAAACCTCGTTGCTTGCACAACGAGACCAGGATGTTCATGTCTTTCAAATCCTGGGCAGGACCTGCTGCTTTCGTAGGGGCTTCGCTCTCGCTCATATCCCCACAAAGTAACAAACCGAGGGGGCGAGTTCAATGAAGGCGGTGCGCGTCATCGCCCAGAAGTGTGATTCGTGGCCTAGATTCCTAAGCAGAGATCAAACGTAGGTGCGGGTTCGATGCCGATGATCGAAATCGGTAACCAAATCACCATTCGAGTCGATGGGGGATGGGCGGTCCAATCGCCCGTACGAACCGGAATGCCTCGGAATTTAAATTCGGCTTCAAATCGGGAGCGAAGGCGCGTGGCTAGCGCTTGAAGTTCGCCCGCGGTTTGGCCTTTGCTGCCCGCCAGACCGGAAACCGCAATCCCCGGTTCCGCCGGATTCTCGGAATGGAGGGTTTGCCAGACGGATACGGTTTGGTGGGGAAGCGCTTCGTAGAGATGGAAGCGTTTAGGCAAGCCGAGTTCTAAGCGATTTTCCGGGAATTTTTCATTCAGTTCGTCGATCAGAGCCGAGTGGGTGGTTTGTAAGACCGCGTTCCAAATGCTCATGCATGGGACTCCGTGATTCGCAGGAAAGCGGCGTAATCGCCGTTTTTAGCCAGGAGTTCGGCATGGCTCCCGTCTTCGATGACTTGTCCTTCGCGCATCACAAGGATTCGGTCGACGTTTCGAATCGTGGATAAGCGATGCGCGATCACGATCGTCGTTTTATTGCGCATGAGTTTTTCAAGCGCCGCTTGAACGGCTTTCTCGGAGGTGTTGTCGAGCGCCGAGGTGGCTTCGTCCAATATTAGGATCGGGCTGTTCCGCAGAAACGCGCGTGCGATCGAAAGGCGTTGGCGTTCGCCGCCGGAGAGTTTTTGGCCTCGGTCACCGATATTGGTCAGAAATCCTTCGGGTAGCCGGTCGATAAAGTCGGTGGCGAAGGCTTCGCTCGCCGCTTGGCGGACCTCTTCGTCGGTCGCGTCGAGTTTCCCGCAACGGATATTCTCGGCGACCGAGTCGTTAAAGAGGAAAACGTCCTGGCTCACGATCGAAATCAGCGAGCGTAAATCCCCGATTTTCAGGTCGCGAAGATCCATCCCGTCGATGGAAATGGAACCGGCGGTCACATCGAAAATGCGGGGAAGCAGGGAGACGACCGAGCTCTTGCCGGCGCCGCTGGCCCCGACCAGGGCGATCGATCGACCTTTAGGAATCGTCACGTCAATCCCGCGCAAGACTTCGCGCTCGGGCGCATCGGGGTAAGCAAAACGGACTTTTTCGAGGCGAATTTCGCGCTCAAATCCCGTTTTCGTGGGTGCATCCGCTTTTTCGAGGAGCCTCGTGCGCCAGCCGAAAATTTCGAGCAACCGTTCGGCGGCCGCGCCAGAGTTCGCGAACTTAATGTTCATGTCGTTTAAAACCCGAATCGGGTTTTGCATCATCGCGAATGCCCCGAAGAAAGACAGGAGTTCGCCCTGGGTCATCGTGCCCTTGAGCACCGACCGGCCCCCCATGTAGATCAGGCCTGCGATCGCAAATGCCATGATGAATTCGACCGCGGGATGGGACGTCTCTTCGACGATGATGGTCTTGGAGAGGTTCTTGAAATACGCTTCGCTGCGCTCGTAGTATTTTTTGCGGGTGTATTCC
>CAZAKW010000246.1:0-4665 GCA_964485835.1 uncultured Bacteriovoracaceae bacterium | reverse complement strand
ATCACCGGGATTCCTTTGATGTTCGGATGGGCAAAGCCCGTCCCGATCAATCCAAGCCGTTTCCGCAAGTACCGCCAGGGTCTTTTCTGGGTCTCGATCGCGGGCATCGGACTCAACGCGATCATGGCGTTCGCCTCCGGAATCCTCTTAGTCGCCCTCCACCTCTACTTACCCGAGAGTTGGACGCTGAAAGACCCGTTCGTAAAAATGGCCGGAGCGTCGATCAGTATCAACTTCGCGCT
Source organism: uncultured Bacteriovoracaceae bacterium (assembly GCA_964485835.1). Lineage (GTDB taxonomy): Bacteria > Bdellovibrionota > UBA1018 > UBA1018 > UBA1018 > JACMQW01. Next base: position 4,423 of record CAZAKW010000246.1, on the reverse strand, counting down.
GGCCCTCTTTAATCTGCTTCCGATCCCTCCGCTCGACGGCGCGAAAGTCGTCGAAAGCGTTTTGAGTTTTGAGGCGGCGCAAACTTACGCGCAAATCGAGCGTTACTCCTTCGTGATCTTGCTCGGACTTCTTTGGTTTAACGTCCTTTCTTTTTTGCACGGGCCGATTAACTACCTGACCCACTTATCCCTGAACTTCGCCCAGTTTCTCTTCGGTCTTTTATGAAAAAAGTCATGCTCTCCGCCGTACAACCGTCGAATCGATTGACGATCGGGAACTATCTCGGCGCGGTAAAAAACTGGGCCCGCATGCAGGGCGAATACGACTGTTTGTTTTTCGCCGTCGATCTGCACGCGATCACGGACGCGCGTCCGACGGAAGCAAGCGAACTTCGTCGACAAACTTATCAGGCGATCGCCACTTACATCGCCTGCGGCCTTGATCCGCAGCGGGCTACGCTTTTCGCGCAGTCGCACGTGAAAGAACACGCGGAACTCGCCTGGATTCTTACATGCCACGCGACGATGGGCGAAGTATCGCGGATGACCCAGTATAAGGATAAATCGCAGAAACACGGCGAAAGCATCCCGATGGGACTCTTCGCTTACCCCGTGCTCATGGCCGCGGACATCCTTCTTTATCAAACGAACCTCGTGCCGGTCGGCGCGGACCAAAAACAACACATCGAACTCGCGCGCGACCTCGCCATGCGGATGAACAACGCTTACACGGCGAAAGACACCCCGCTATTCGCGATGCCCGAGCCTTGGATACCGAAATTCGGCGCACGGATTATGAGCCTCCAAGACGCGACGAAAAAAATGTCGAAATCGGATGTCGATCCGCAAGCCACTCTCTTTCTTGACGACTCTGATAAAGAGATCGAGAAAAAGGTCAAACGCGCGGTAACCGATTCCGGATCGGAAATCGCGGACGCCGACGACAAACCGGGCATTCGGAACTTATTAACCATCCAATCCGTCTTGACGGGTAAACCCATTCCCGAGCTCGTGGCCGCTTACACAGGTAAACAATACGGGCATCTGAAGGTCGATACGGCAGAAATTTGTATCCAAACCATTCGCCCGATCCGCGAGGAGACGAACCGGCTGATGGCGGATTCAGGATATCTTGATCAAGTATTGAAGCGGGGCGCCGAAAAAGCGCGAGAACGCGCCGCACTAACCCTGGACCGTGTAAAATCGAAAATTGGTTTTATTCCCGCGTTTTAGCCTCGCTTTCTTGTAGGTCGGTGGAGACCAACCCCCTAGATCTTGGGGTTACGCTTTTTTAACCCCCTCCGGCATTGATCGTTTGCTCCTCAGAGGTCTTTAGATAGGATCAATCTCGTCAGCCATTTGGCAGCGACTTCGATCGTGGATTCTTTGGGGGAATCACTTGGCCCATCGCGTACCTATTACCGTCCGAGTCAATCAGTTCGAGGGGCCTCTCGACCTCCTGCTTTACTTGATCCAAAGCCACGAGCTCGACGTTTCGAAAGTCTCGATTTCGAAAATCACCGATCAGTATCTCGCCTACGTGCGATTGATGCAGGAATTGGATTTCGACGTCGCTTCCGATTTTCTTCTGATGGCGGCGACGCTGATTCAGTGGAAATCCAAATCCCTGCTGCCCGTCGAAACCGATCCGAACGCTCAAGCCGGCTTAAATGCCGAAGACGAGTTATCACCCGAAGACTTACTTCGACAGCTTCGCGAGCACCAACGTTTCTTGGAAGCCGGCCGGGAACTCGGCGCGCTGACTCTTCTCGGCGACGACGTTTTCCAACGCCCGAATTCGCGTAAACCCACGGAAAAAATTTGGAAACAAATGGACGTGACGGGCCTTGCCCTCACCTTCCAAGACCTGCTCGTTAAAGAGCGTAAACGGACGACGATTCTCAAGAAAGAGACCGTCTCGCTGGCCGAAAAGATTCTCGATTTCGGCGACCGCATGGAAGTGGGCAAGTTAACGGGTCTACGCGCACTCTTGCGGGATCCGAACTCACGCCCCGAGACCGTCGTGAGTTTTCTCGCCACGCTTGAGCTCGGCCGGCTGAAGAAAATGCGTCTCCACCAAGAAAAGGCGTACGACGAAATCTATGTTGAACTTCTGGAAAGCATTCAAGGGTTTGATACAAACTTGGCTCGGGGATTTGATTCCATCGAAGAAGCCGTCGACAAAGGAATCGCCGAGCGTGCCGCTCGAGGAGAAGGCCACGCCGCCGAAACCTTGGCCGCTACCATCGCCGATGAGCATCGAGCTGAAGAGGCCGCAGCCTCTGGAGATTCTGCTCAAACTACCGATGCCGGAATCCGTGGAACTGAAGACGCCCTATCCGGAGGAGATTTTACTCAAGACTCCGGCGCCGATCTCGGTGGAACTGAAAGTTCCAATGCCGGAATCAGTGGAGCTTCGTACCAGCTGGCCGATGACGATCGAACTGAGGACTCCGATGCCGGACTCGATCGAGATTCGGTTCTCCTGGCCGATGACGATCGAACTCAAGACGCCGCCCGTACTGGAAGCGATTCCAGTGCTGGATTGGTTAGCGAGCATTCCGGAGCTTTCGATCTCTCCGACTTCGGAGAAACTCAAGAATCCGATCTCGGGTCACTTCTTGCCGGGACTAACGACCGAGAAACCAGCCCAAATTCCGTCGGAAACAACGACGGAAACCTACTCCCTACCGATGGCAGTCGGTATGCCGATCATGGCCTCCGAAAAGGAAATCGCGATGAGCCCGAAGAAGAACAAGTCTGAGCCGGATACTCTCCGGGATGTTTCGTCCGATTCCGCGCCTGATCTGGCTAGCGCCGCCTCCGAATGGAGTGCGGACCCGATCGCAGTCGGCTTTACCGCCGACGACGGCGATTCCGCTTCGGAAGGCACCTCGCCGGGAGAGGCCCCAACCGAAGCAACAACTTCGTTCGAGTCTTCCGAATCGGTGGCGCTGATCATCGATCCTTCCGCCGGCGCTCTCAGCATGGACCTCCTCCACGAAATAAACGACGCCCAACGCTCCGACGAAGAACTCGAACTCGACGAGCCTCGTGACGAATCCGAGACCGAAGCGTCCGACGACGACCTCGCCCTTGAGCCCCTTGAACTTCTGGATAACGAGAGCGAAATCGAAGAGACCTTGCTGCGTTTGACCGAAAAAATGCAGGCAGAGGAAGCCAGCGTCGCGAAGGATCTCGCCGAAGCAAGCCTCCTTACAGAAGAAAAAGCGAAACGGCTCCTCGCCGATCAAATCGCTGAAGACCAGGCCCTCGAGCTTGCGCAACAGGAAGAAGAGGCCGAAGAGGATCCGGAACTTTTGGCCGCCCTTCCTCGCGAGCCGGAAGAAGACGACCAAGGGAACCTCGATCTTCGTGAAATGGAAAGCTGCATCGAAGCGCTTTTGTTTATGAGCGAAAAACCGATGAGCGCGACTAAACTTCGCGATCTGCTCGGCCCGGAAATGTCGCTGCACTACTTCCAGGAAGCCCTCACGAACCTACAAGCGCGCTACGCGAAACTCTTTCACGGGTTTGAACTCGTCGAAATCGCCCACGGCTACCAATTCCGCACGAAGGCCGTGCGCGCACCGCTGGCGAAAAAACTGGCGAAAGTCCAGATGCAGCGCCTTTCGACCGGCGCGATGGAATCGCTTGCGATCATCGCCTACAAACAACCTGTCCTCAAAGACGACGTCGACAAAATCCGCGGCGTGGACTCCTCCCACTTTATCCGTGGGCTCCTCGATAAAAAGCTGATCAAGATCGCTGGACGCTCCGAGCTTCCTGGACGTCCGATGCTCTATACGACCACGAACGAGTTTTTAGAGATCTTCAGCCTAAAATCTCTCGAATCGCTCCCACCGCTTAAGGAGCTCGAGTCGATGGTGCCGGGCTCGGAATCGGATCGCCCGGACGACGGCGATCCGCGGGTGAAGAAGATGCGCGAACTCGTTTCGCAGATGAACTCGGACGATTCGGTGTCGCTTCTTTACAACGCCAAGGACGACGAAGAGTTTCTCTCCGAGATCCGCGAACGCGTGCGCTCGATTGAAATCGTGACCCCGACCCTCCAGGCCCAGGCCGACGAGATCGAGGCGGAGAAAGCGGAGAAAAAGGCACGTGCGAAAGCGGTTGCGGCTGGAGAAGTCGATCCCCAGTCCGAAGCGTTCGCCGACGCCACGAATCGAGCGGCTCCCGGCGAAACCGCCGAGATGCCGATCGACCCAAACGCTTAGAGCGTAAGAAAAACCGGCTCCGCGCCCCTGTTTGGAATCACAATTTCGGTCGTGCGCTTAGCAGTGGAAAGAAAGCACTACCGGCCGACGACCGAACACTCAGATGCGAACGATTCGGTGGGCAACACTTCTTGGGAGCCGCTCAAGATCCGATTCGTGAGCGCCCGCGCGTCGGCGTCCACCTC
>CAZAKW010000245.1:0-4674 GCA_964485835.1 uncultured Bacteriovoracaceae bacterium | reverse complement strand
CCATTTGCTTTTTCGACGATAACCCAGTTCTTGAAATCGTTAACGTAGGCCGGGTTGTAGAAAAAGTTGTAAGCATGGTCGTAGTAGAACGAGCCGAGGCCCGAAATTGCAGCAGCGCCGCCTTGGCCCATCACGAGTTGGCGAGCTTTCGAAGCAAACGCCGACGTAGACGTGATCATTCCTGCAAGAACGATTGCGGAAACAATACGTTTATTCATTTAAATATCTCCCTTAACAGAGTGTTGTTGAATTGCATTCCGTCTCGACACAAAAGCAGGCCAATAAAACGGCCAACCCTGGCGGTAATTCCGAACTCACAGTGTCGGGTTACCGAAGGTGCGACCTCTCAGCAGAAAACAGCCTGAAAGAATCCCTTCTTCGAGTTTGATTCCTTGCGAAACCCCACTACGGAAACGGGCCGTTCAAACTGTACTGCTTTTGTCAGAAGAGCGAATGCTTGAAGATAGAGTCAGCGGCGGACGAATTAGTGTCAACTAGGAAACATCACACCACGGATAGTAGGTCGATGTGTTGACGGTGCTGCGTTAGAGTTTTCCCAGGGCACGAAGCGCCACGTAAGCGCCTCCTAAGAGGCCCGCCTGGTTCTCCAATTTTGAGATCACGAGTTTGGGTTGGAGATTCATCACTTCGTTTCGGCGGGCGAGAAGTTTTGCGAGCTTTTTCTCGGCGTTTTTCAAGAATAAGTCGTGGGCCGCGGCGAAACTTCCCGTGAACACGACGGTCTCTGGATAGAAGAGCATCACGTAGTTATGGAGAGTGACCGCAAGGTTCTCCGCGTACTCCTCAAAAAGGGCGAGCGCTGCCCGATCTCCCTCTCGTGCGCGTGCAGCAATTTGCGGCGCATCAATTATGTCAATTCCGAGACGTTTTCTTCCCCGATAGGCGAAGGAACGACCGGAGAGATACGCTTCCGCGCATCCGAGTTGGCCACATCCACACGGCGCAGACGTGTCGCCGGCGCGGATAATCAAGTGGCCCGCCTCTGTATGTTGGTGGCGACCGCCCCGAACGAGTTCACCGTTGGCCACGACCGCGGTTCCCAGTCCCGTACCGAGGGTAAGAATCATAGCGTTTTGGGTGCCTTTGCTTAAGCCTTTCCAAATCTCCGCGAGGATCGCGGCCGCGGCGTCGTTCTCTAAAACGACTTCCTTTTTCAAACCCTTGGCGAGGATTTCGGCGAGAGGGACTTTTCCCCAATGCCCTTCCGGTCCGGAAAAATTCGTCGGATCCAGTAAAATGCCTTTTACCGGATCAAGCGGTCCCGCGCTTGCGATACCGACGGCTTCGATCGCGGGGAATTTTTTAATCATCTCGTTGCCGAGACGGATCAGCTGGTTGAGCGTCGCTTTCTTTCCTTGTTTGATGAAGGCGGCTTCCCGATGGAACGCCAAAATCTTACCGTCTTCGTCGACGACGCCGACCGCGATCTTCGTGCCACCCAGATCGTAGGCCAGCACGACTTCTTTGCGGGTTCCCGATTTCCTCGCTGGGGATTTTTTGACGGGCTTTGTTTTACGCGCGGGGTTCTTTTTAAGTACGGCCATTTGCGGAATTCATTACCGGAAATGGGGAGTATCCAGAAGCCATAAATGCGCTACGATAGGGTTATGACAAAAAAGTCGACCCACGGACGGGTTGCCGCGGTTTCCCACAGAGGCTCTTCCCCTAAAAGCATTTCAGTCGAGATCGGAAGTATTCTCGTCTTTGCTTTCGCGGTCTTCGCCGTAGCGGCGCTCGCGACTTACCAGCCTACCGATCCTTCTTTCTTCACGGCGTCGACGGCCCAGGTGGCGAACGCATGTGGTCGCGTCGGCGCTTATCTCGCTTCGGTTTTTTTCGAATGCTTCGGAATTGCAGCGTTTTTAGTGCCGGCCGCGCTCCTTTTCATTGCTGCCGCGATTTTTCGGCGCGAAGGAGGACTGCGGGTTTTCGGAACGCTTTCCGGAATGACGGTCGCCGTTTTATCGCTGACCGTTTTTCTCACTTTGCAGTGGAAATATGTTCCTTACGCCGGCACGGAACTCCTAACCGGCGGCGCCTTTGGCGTTTGGTTCGCCGATTTTCTTTTAAAAGAATTTAATTCAACCGGCTCATCCATCGTCTCGATTGGGGTGTTCGCGCTTTCGGTCGCCCTTTCAACGCCCGTCTCGATCGCGACGTGGGGCGGAAGAATCCTTGGGCTTGCGAAACTTTTTGTGACCCGCGTGCTTTTACGTCTCGCCCGCGTCGTCGTGACTTATTTCGCGTTCATGTTAGGGCTTCTCGCGATGAAGACCGCGCAGGCTTCGGCCCGCGGGATGGAACGGATGATCGAAAGTTTATTGGAGCGCGCGCGAGCCGCGAGAGAAGCGTACGATCGCAAGCGGGAAGAAGTCGCCGCCCGCCGCGCGGAATCGAAATCGACGGCCTCCGTGGCGATGCCGGTGATCGGAAGCGGAGAAGTCGCACCGGGGGCGGCTGCGGCATCGATGTCCGCTTCGGCGTTACTGCCCGCCGCCGAAGTGCAGCCGGTCGAACTTGGCGCGAGTGTGTTCCCGGAGGCGAAAAACGCCTTGGGAGACCGCCGCGAGGAAGCGGGCGAATTTGGCGAACTCGAAACCAGTTCACGACCCGCGATTTTGCCGCACGAGATGCAAAAGCAGGCCGGGTTCGAGGGATTGAGTCCCGGAGTGATCGCCGAGATCAAAGCGGCCGAGGAAGCGAAAAAGCCGAAGAAAAAAGCCCCCGTTCGTCGCGGATCGTGGAAGCTCCCGCAAATCGATTATCTGGTTAAGCCCCCGAAAGTCGAAACCCAAGTCGATAAGGAACGCCTTTACCGAAACTCCGAGATCCTTCGGCAGAAATTCCTCGATTTCGAAATCGACGGTACGGTCGAAGCGGTGCGACCCGGCCCGGTGATCACGCTCTACGAATTCAAGCCTGCGCCCGGGGTGAAGGTTTCACGCATCGCCGCGCTCGCCGACGATATCTCGATGGCGCTGTCCGCCCAGTCGGTACGGATCATAGCGCCGCTACCGGGAAAAAACGTGGTCGGGATCGAGATTCCTTCCGATGTTCGGGAAAACGTGTTCATGCGCGAGTTCTTCGCCCATGCGGATTTCCAATCCGGCAAACATTCGATCCCGGTCGCGATGGGAAAAGACATCGCCGGAAATATCTATCTCTCCGATTTGGCGAAGATGCCGCACTTAATGTGCGCGGGCCAAACCGGCTCCGGAAAATCCGTCTTCATGAACGGTTTGATCTGTTCTTTGCTTTACCGGTTCACGCCCGACGAACTGCGGATGATCCTCGTCGATCCGAAGATGATCGAGTTCTCAAGTTACCAGGATGTTCCGCATCTCTTGCTTCCCGTCGTCGACGACTGCGCCCACGCTTCGGCGGCCCTGAAGTGGGCCGTTCGGGAGATGGAACGCCGGTACAGGATCCTGGCGATGATGAACGCGCGGAATCTGGCGTCGTACAATCAAAAGGTCGACGAACTCGGAGTGGAGCTGCTCCAAGAAAATCTCGAGCGCGCGGAAAGCGAGATCGAGGGACTCGAGCGGATGTCGGGAGGCGACTGGACGGAAGCCTTTGAAAAGGACGAGGACGGCGAGCCCCGTTACGGAAAACTTCCTTACGTCGTGATCTTCATCGACGAGTTGGCAGAGTTGATGATGACGGCCAAGAAAGAAGTCGAACTCTCGATCGCACGAATCGCCCAAAAGGCCCGCGCCGCCGGGATCCATCTCGTGGTCGCTACCCAGCGTCCCTCGACCGATGTGATCACGGGAATCATCAAAGCCAACCTTCCTTCGCGCGTTTCGTTCCAACTCGCATCCGGTTTCGATTCGAAAACGATCCTCGATCGGTTCGGCGCGGAGAAACTCCTGGGCCGCGGGGACATGTTCTTTATCCCGCCGGGGACCTCAAACCTGCTTCGGTTGCATGGCGCCTACCTCGCCGACGAAGAGATCAATAAGATCACCGCGTTCATCAAGGCGCAGGGCAAACCGAACTACCGAAACGAAATTCTCGTGGATCCGGAAGCCGAAGGCGAAGACGGGGACGAGGGCGACCTCTCCGATCCGATGTTCGATCAAGCGGTGGAGCTTGCGAAAAAACACGGCCAGGTTTCGGCCTCTTTTCTTCAGCGCCACTTGCGGGTCGGATATAATCGGGCGGCTCGGTTGGTCGAGACGATGGAACTTAAAGGCATTGTCGGCCCGGCGGACGGGGCCCGGCCACGGGATGTATTGGTTCGTTGAAAGGATATTTATGAAATATTTATTCATGATGGTTAGCGCAGCGTTCGTTTTCGCACCGGTTGCCGCATTCGCGGACGCAAAATGGATTCAACCGCCGGTTCAACGTCAGTTCATCGACTTTAAGGAATTCGAGGTCATTTATGATGAGACGGACGGAGTATTTCACAGGGTCCGTGCGAACGCCGGTTGGGGTGGGCCATCCGCGCCGGATAAAGTGCGGCGTTTGCGTTTAACGGCGGAATACGACGGAGACGAAACCAACGTATGTTTTGGAACTCTGGAAATCGCCGGAAAAAAGTCCTGGGCCGTATGCGTACTCTCGCGAATGCAGGTTTCAAGCTGCTCGAGAGTGGAGGCGAAGAAATGTTCTGAAGACGACTCAATCGCCGAATCGCTCCCTGCG
>CAZAKW010000244.1:0-4682 GCA_964485835.1 uncultured Bacteriovoracaceae bacterium | reverse complement strand
AAGATTCACGTGAGGTTCTTGGAAAGCTTTTTGAAGGCGGCGTCGGCGATCCCTTCGACCTGGAACGACCCTTTGTCCTTATCTCGCAGCACCCTGTTACGACCGAATACGGTGAGGGCGAGAAACAAATTTGGACGACACTCGAAGCCGTTCGTGAGTTGAGGTTGCCGGCCGTCGTACTTTGGCCAAATGCGGACGCCGGGTCGGACGATATCGCGCGCGGAATTCGAAAGTGGCGCGAACGTGGACTCGACCAAAATATGCACTTCTTCAAGAACCTCCCCATTGAAGTGTATGTACACTTGATGAAAAAGACGGCGTGCTTAATTGGAAACTCAAGTAGCGGTATCCGCGAAGGGGCTTTCATCGGGACCCCGGTCGTTAATTTAGGGTCTCGGCAGGACAGTCGAGAACGCGGAAATAACGTGCGAGATGCCCTTCATGAGAAAAATTAGATCTGTGAAGCAATTTCGGCCCAATTAAAACATGGGCCCTACGTCGCCGCCCCCATTTATGGCGAAGGAAATGCGGGTACTAAAATCGCAGGACTCTTAGCCAAGGAAAATCCATCGATTCAAAAAAGGATTATGTATTAATGGGTTTTATCGCGGTTATTCCTGCCCGCGGGGGTTCAAAAGGGATTCTCGGGAAAAACCTCGCCCCGTGTAACGGCCATCCGCTTATCCACTACACTTTTAAAGCGGCGCAAGAATCTAAAAAAATAGACGAAGTCCTGCTGTCAACGGATGACCAAAGAATTGCGCAATTTGGACGCGAATCGAGTATTTCGGTTCCTTACATGCGGCGACCCGAATTGGCCACCGACGAAGCGCCCATGATCGGCGTCCTCCAAGAAGCCCTCGACTGGATGATGTCTTCGGGAAAAAATCCCGAGGGGATCGTACTCTTACAGCCAACCTCACCGCTGCGAACCGCGCGCCATATCGACGAGGCGATCGAAGTCTTCCGGAAGACTGGCGCTCAAACCGTAGTGAGCGTCGTAGAAGTCCCTCATCGGTTTCACCCAGTATCCCTTATGAAGCTCGCCGCAGAGGGACCGATATCGCCGTATATCGCCGTCTCTGCTCCTCCCTTGCGGCGGCAAGATAAACCCAAGATTTATGCTAGGAACGGTCCTGCAATCGTAATCGTTAAACCGGAGATTCTGCGAAGCGGGCAGCTCTATGGCGAACGCACATTCCCGTATTTCATGGAAGATACCGCATCGATCGATGTCGATTCCCAGACCGACCTTCGTGTGGCAGAACTTTTCCTTCGATCTCTTCCTGCGGAATGACCTCACTTATGGATACTCCAGGAACTTCGGTCAACGAATGCTTGCTATGCCACAGAAAAAATCCACGCATCGTGGATACGATACCTTATGTTGATTTGCGCAGGGCCTATCTTGAAGCTTTTGGAATCGATATCGCCACCTGTATTGAGCGATCGCCGATTGGCGATAAAATCGAGCAGTACAGATGCGACCTCTGTCAAATTGAGTTTTTCCCGCCTTCGCTAGCGGGAAATGAGCTTCTTTACCGAAAATTATCGGAAAATTCCTGGTATTACGGCGCGGAAAAATGGGAGTTTGGACTCGCACGCGAATTTCTAGCACCAGTCGAGTCGGTTCTTGAAATCGGATGTGGTGCGGGAAAATTTCTCGATATCGTCAAACAAGGTTTTCCCGCCATTCGCCGTATCGGCCTCGAGTTCACGCCGAAGTCAGCCCGGACGGCGAGAAGCAACGGTCACACGATCCACGAACAAACGATCGAATCATTCTCCTCTATCCCAGAAAATCAGGCGGCGTTTCCGTTGATTTGCTCTTTCCAGGTGCTTGAACACGTTCCGGATCCACTCAGCTTTGTCAAGAGTTCGGCCAAGTGCCTTAGTCCGGGAGGACACTTAATCCTTAGCACCCCGAATCGAGACGGGTTCGCAAGATATTCGGTGAATGATCTTCTCAACTTACCCCCTCACCACCTCTCGCGGTGGAATAAGGAAACATTCGCAAGCTTGGCGAGGCAAATGGGTCTCGAACTGATCCGAATCGAATACGAACCTGTGGCAGAGTACCACCGTGAGTGGTACCGATTTTCACTCCTTTCCCACAGGATTTCATCGCTAATCGGAGTTAAACTTAAGAAGATCGAATTTACAGATCGTAGGCTGTCGTTTCGAATCATTAGCGCTCTTTCAAGAATACTGGATCACTCAGTCCCGAAATCAGCTTGGCGCTTCGATTTACCTGGGCATACTCTTTGCGCCGTATTTCGAAAACCAACCGCATGAGCACGAAAATCCTTTTGCATTCCGCGTTTTTCGATCTCACGAATCCGGGTGGCGGCGCCATATTCAGTATGGACATCGTCTACGAGTGGCTGCAACAAGGTCGCGAGATTCATGTTGTTTCCGCTCGGCGTGAATGTCGCGACATTGGGCGACTCCAGCCTTTCCTGGATGCCGGGAAACTTTACATTCACGAAATCATTGAAACTAAATCCCTCTCCCATCCCCACGCGCTCTGCGCGCTTACGTCCGCGAAGATGCGAAACTTACTATCTCGCACTCATTTTGATTCAGCCCACGTCCATAATTTCCACGGACTGCTTTCGGCTGTTTTGGAAACGGTCAACTACGGCGTCCCGACTACTTACGTCCCCCTCGACTTTGGGATGACCTGTTTCAACTTTTACCGTTTTGACGGCACGACCCGTCCTTGTGACGGACCGGAGCGGAAGAAATGCCGTATTTGCCTTATACGATTCGAAAGGATGGGTGTTTCCGACCTTCCCCATCACACGCTGGGAATTTTAAAACGGCTAGTCGGGATTAGAGAGGGCGGTCATCGAAAATACTTCGATCTCGCTTACCGAAACTACCTAAAGACAGCGCCTGACAATTTACCGGTCATGCTTGAACTTCTGAAGAAGTTTGATCGAATTATCACCCCTTCACCTCCGGTCTTTGAATCAATGAAGTTAGCCGGCATCGCAGCCAACAAGCTTTATTCTGCTACATACCCTGTTTCTCCGCTCAAAACTTCCAAGAGTTTCCCCCTCGTGACCCGACCCACCGGATCCTTGCGGCTACTCTATTTAGGAAATTCCCATATCGTAAAAGGGTGGCCGATTCTCCTCCAAGTTTTAAAGGCGCTTCCAGACGGCCTCGATCTGGAGATATTCGATGCGGGTGGCAATCTCCGACCCTCGGATGCGAAGAATCCGCGAATCACTCGCTACCTAAAAACGTCGGTCCGATACCCAACAGATAAAGTCGTAGACCTTTTCGCCACCACCGATGCTGTTTTAGTCCCTTCAATCTGGCATGAAAACACGCCTTTAGTCGTTCTCGAAAGCTTGGCGAACCATCGACCCGTTATCGCCGCGGACCAAGCTGGCATTCGCCATTTGGTGCATTCGGGATTCAACGGGATCCTCCTCCCGGCCGGCGATGTTACGGCATGGAAAAACGAACTCTGTCGTCTAGCTGAGCGTCCCGAATTGATTCGCGAAATGCGAAAGAACTGCCAGTATCGGAAGTCAGTGGCTGAGTACTTGAAAGAGATCGAGGGCACTTGATGCAGAAACGGCAACACATCGTCTTTGGGCCGAATGGCTTAATCGGATGCTCACTCTTACGAAAGCTTCGCTCTCGATTTGGGTCGGAACTGCTTTTCACTGTTTCTAGGAACCTACCTGCTCCGTGGGGGATCGAAGAAATCCACGCCGAATTTTTTCGACGATTGGATCCGGTCATTCCGACAATCGCTTACTGGTGTCACGGCCCCACAGACCCTCTGCTATCGGAAGAAACCCATCATCGTTATGGCGTCCAATTGCCGAAACACTGGGTAGAAACGCTGTCGAACCGGATTAATCTAGAGCGTTTCGTTACCTTCGGATCGATACACGAAACGATTCCCGCGTTGGCCGAAGGGAATCGATATTTGGCTGCAAAACGGAATTGGTTCGAACTCGTTCCTCGCCTAAGCGTACCGATACGCCATTTCCAGCTCCATACGCTATATGGAGATCCGATTAGGGCCCGTTCGTTCGTGGGGCAAATCCGCAGCGCCCTCGCCGAACAAAAGGAATTTCAAATGTCGCATGGCCTGCAGTTGCGAGAATACCATCATACCGACGATCTCACCGGTCTCGTCGTCGAAACGCTGGATACGCAAATTTCGAGCAAAGCGCACCATCTCGTGCTCAGTCATGGCCGCCCGATCCAACTTAAAACATTGGCGACCGGCGTTTTTGAAGCCTTCAGCGCTGGGCGACTTTTGAAAATCGGAGCGATCGATACCCAAGCGCGGGAAGTGATCGACCAGGATTGGGGAATCACACCTTCCCCTTTCACTCCCCCTTACCGTGATCCGGTTGCAGGCGTGACCGACTTAATTAGTAGAAACTTGGCCGCGCTTTCGCAGTAGCCAATCCGCGAAGTGAAGGTCGTATTCCGTATCGATATCGACGTACCACTCCGTCGCCATCGGGAATCCTCGAGTTTCCGAACTTAGAAATGAACGAGTTCTTCGTAATTCGTCGGCACGAATCAGGTAAATCGCACCATTGGGAACGAATACGGGAGGCAAGTCCTGGCGCCGTTTCATTTTAAAGTCTGGCCCCATGAACGGAGTGATGCGTCCACCGTTGTTCTCGTCAAGCGTGTACAAC
>CAZAKW010000243.1:3830-4691 GCA_964485835.1 uncultured Bacteriovoracaceae bacterium | reverse complement strand
GTCGGTTCGCCGCCGTTTGTTCGGCCAAGCCCAAAAGAACCGCAAGCGGATAGAGTTTAGGACTTTGCCGCTGCAAAAAATAAGGATCGTGTCGGTACCGAATCGCGGGTTCAACGATTTTCAAAAATCCGTAGTTCAGCGCCGCAAGCGAAGAAATCTCCGTCGGCCGGAGCGGGAATCGTTTGTTTTCCTCGGAAGCGGCGAACTCCCATTTCAAGGTCGTCTTTTTCTCGATCTCCGCCAGATAACCCGCGTACGAAGGTTCCGTGCCTTCTTTCGGATAGAGAGCGTAGGCCAAAATTTTCCCGATCCCCGAAGTTAGCGCTGCGGAGAACGCGTACTCGCTCAGCGGAATCGATCCCATGCGTGAACCGATTTCGTATGCGAAATGGGCGACGCGAAGACTTTCGGGAAAGTGCAGCGCGAAAGCGTTCATCACTTCGCGGGAGGCTTTCTGCTTCTGGAGCGCCGTGAGCAAGAGGTCGTATTGCAGGCCCCCTAAGAAAGCGAGTTCGCTGGATGCGTAGTTCTTGTTCTCGCAAAATTCCTCGCATGCCAGTGCGTGTTTGAGCTGTTCTTTCGGATTCGGCACGAACCGGTCGTTTTTTTTCTTCGGGAGCTGATTACCCACGCGGGCGATTCGGATCGAAGCGAGAAGATTGCGTGACGCTTGTTTGCCGAGAAGGGTAAACACCCGCTCCAAGATCACGCGATAGTTTGCCTGGCCTTCGGGCATCTCCGACACCCACTCCTTGATTCGGCCTTGCAGGAAGTCGACGCGCAGAACGAGCTGGGAGTAGACGGAATTACTCATGACAATCGGAGCAAGGTCCCCCGCGTAGCGGGCTTTATCGAGCGTCA
>CAZAKW010000243.1:0-3820 GCA_964485835.1 uncultured Bacteriovoracaceae bacterium | reverse complement strand
CATTTCTATGACTCTGCCGAGAGTCGGTCCTGGTACCGCCGTCACCAGGTAACGACCGACGCAAAGAGAAAGATCTCGGGTAAGCGCATCCGCCGTCATCCTTAAAGATTCGGCGGAAATCAGGGGGATGTCAAACCGCCCGATTCGGTACTAGACTTAGAAGCAAGATGCCTACTACCTCTCCGAAGACCACGACGAAAGCCCTTAAGACAATTGAAACCACCGCGAAAGAAATCATGTCCCGGGACTTGGTCCACGCGACCGAGGACATGACCATCGAAGAAGCATTGAAAGCCCTGATCAATCACCGGATCACCGGCCTTCCCGTCGTGAATCTGAGCGGGCAGATGACCGGAGTCCTCTCCGAATACGACATTCTCACCCACATCTCGAAGTCGAAGAAGAAGAACGCTCTCGTTTTCCAGGACAAGATTTCTTATTCAAAGAAAGTCGACGCCATTGGGGAGGACACCCCTCTCTCCGAGATCGTCACTGAATTCATCGAAACGAAGTACCGCCGCCTCCCCGTGATCGATAAAGCGGGGATCCTCGTCGGAATCATCACCCGTCGCGACTTGATGAAGGTCTATTATTATCGAGCGAGATTGGCTGATTAGATGAAGCTGAAGCTCGAAACCATTCGTGACGTTAGCGTTTTGACCGCAAGCGGTCCGATGGATTCGGAGAATTTCGCCGTTCTCAAAGCCGGTATTCGAAAACTTCTCAAAGACGGGAAGAACCGAATCGTTCTTGAGCTACCCGATTCGGGAACGCTTCCACCGGACGTGCTTCGCGAACTCGCGGTTCTCAATCTGACGGCCGCTGAACTTTCGGGTTCGATCGTGCTTGCGAAGATCGCGCCTCTCACGCGAGCTAAAATCGAATCCTTTTCGAAACCCCCGGTCGTTCGGTGCTTTGCGGAAAGGGAACAAGCCTTCGATTTCTTCCTTCCCTCGACCCAGGAAATTCCGGCCGCGCCTCCTCCACCGACGCCTGCAGGCAGCGCTCCGCCGATGAAAGAAGAGATTCGCGCGAAGGAACTCGGAGACCTGGGCGCGCTTCGCAAAGAGCTCGTCGAGCTGCAGAGCGAGAACAAGGAACTAAAGGCTCGCCTTACCGAGCTCGTTTTGGTCCGACGCGACCCCCCGGACTTGGAAAGTTGGAGACAGAAAGTCGCTCAACTCGAACAAGAGCTTTCCGCCGCTATCCAGATCGCCCAGGACGCGGCCGATAAAAAATAAGTCGTTCGCTTAGAAACGACCGATGAACTTAGCGCTTTCCTCGAAAACGAGCTGAGAAAGACGCGTCTGGATCTTCGGATCGAGTTTCTCGAACGCAATTCCAATCCGGAAGGACTTCCTCACGAGGGCCGAGCCCGTTTCCGCCCCGTGCTTAAAAATGGCTCGAGCGTCAACCCGAAAGCCGTAAACTTCGAATTGCACTCCGAACGAAGACTTCGTGCCCGCCAGGCGTTCGAAATCAGCCCGATCCATCACCGAAATTCCCAGACCGCCTTCGGAGACATTGACAAGACTCGCACCGATCGGCGGTTCCGCATCCAGGTGGACGACGACAGAGGAGGTTTGCGAAGGCGACACCGGCAATCTTAAAGCCGTTCTGCGTTGGGCCTTGAAAACCGGTATTTTCACTCGCGCATTAAAAAATCCGGCTTCCCCCCGCCTCGGTTCCCCTTTGAAGAAGAGAATATCGGTCGGTAAATGGAGCGAGAAAAGAATTTCGTCGAACGCCTCGCGGATCAGCGCGGTTTCGAACTCGTCTCCGCCGGGAAACTCCTTGGCCACCGAAATCAGGATTAGACCCGACGTTTCGTGCACTTTCACGATTCGCGAGGTGTACGAATAGCGCTGTCCTTCAGACCAGCACTGCAGCCGAGATTTCCGCGCGACCGCGGCTTGAAAAAGAGGAAGCGTCTCTTCCGGCTTCGCGGCTACGAACGGAGAATCCATCGGTGCCCCGGTATCGGCCATATTCAAATCGCCGGATTTTTCGGAGCCGTGCTGTAGCGCTCGTCCATGTGCTGGTAAAGAAACTGATCGATCATCGACGGATCCGGCACCTTCGCCATCATCCCGTACATCGCCGCCATCCCTTCGGTGGAAAGCGCCGGGTTATCCCGAACCGTCGCCACCGAGTTCTTCAAATCGGCAAGGAACGTTTCTACATGCCGAGTGTGAGCGGGAGTCACCATCAAGTGGAGCGACGTCGGTTTCTGTTGGCGGTCGATGTACCATCCCAGGCGTTGCATCTGGTCCGCCACGGCGTAGACATCGAAATCTTTCGCCGAAAACGCGAATATCGTCGTTTCGGGTTTACCGACGATCTCGAAACCCAAAGCGCGAATTCCGGCTTGAAGCTTGCTCGTATTCTCCATGCAAATCTTCGCCACTTCCAGATAACCCGACTCGCCGAAAGCGCGTAACGTACCCCAGGCCGCCGCGATCGCTCCCGCGGGACGTGTGCCCGGCATGGAAGGCGACGCGAACGCGCCGCCCGGCCACTCCGATAAAACGAAGAACTGGGAGCGCCGAAAGTCTTTATCCTTATAAAGCACGATGGACGCGCCTTTCGAGGCGAACCCGTATTTATGCAAATCCGCCGACATCGACGTCACGCCATCTACGGATAGATCGAAATCCGGAATCGGATGTCCGAGCCTCTTCAAGAAAGGAAGCAAGAAACCACCCACACAGGCGTCGACGTGCATTCCGATCCCCTTCGACTTGGCGAAGGTCGCAAGTTCACGAATCGGATCGATCACGCCGTGGGGATACTGCGGGGCGGAGCCCACGATCAAAATCGTGTTTTCGTTCGTCAGTTTCTTCACGGCTTCGATGTCGACGCGAAAGTCGGGTGACAGGTTCGCTTTCACGATCTTAACGTCGAAATAATGGGCCGCTTTATCGAACGCCGGATGGATCGACGTCGGAACGATCATCTCCGGCCGCGTGATTTCCGGACGGAGGGTTCGGGCGCGGTCCCGATAAGTCTTTACCGCCATCATGATCGATTCGGTCCCGCCAGAAGTCATCGTGCCGGCCGCGTGTAGTCCGCCTCCCAGCAAGTTAGCGGACATCGATACGACCTCAGCCTCCATTTGCTGGAGACTTGGAAAAGCAGAAGGGTTCAGCCCGTTTTGATGGAAGTAAATCGAGTACGCCTTCTTCAGAAACTCGGTGTGTTCATCGCTGGCGTGATAAACCAGGCTCCACGTCCGTCCTTCTTTCCAGTCCGTATCGCGGTCATGCGACGCTTGAAGCGTCTTCAAGAGCTCTTCGCGCGGAGTTCCCATCTTCGGTAATACGACTGTATTTTCTTCCATTCACTAAGCGTATCGCGACCGATAGAATCTCGAAAGGGTCAAAAAACAGCCTGCATTCACGACGTGCCACGCCGCATGGCCCGAGAAAAAATGCCGATCGGGCACGCAAAGAAGACCCCGATAGTCGAGAATCCAAAAAATCCCGGCAAGACCAAATAGCGCCAGGCTCGCCCACAAAGGTCGGTAGTCGATCGAACCCACCTTTTTCCCGGCCGCGCGAAGTCGGCGCTCCCGTACAAAAATCACTGCCTCAAACCAAAGAGCGATCGAGATCAAGCCGCTAAAGACCCAAAGGCGATCCGAACCTTGCGTGCCGAGGAGAATCATCAAACCGGCGATTCCAAGCAGACCCAGAAAAGGCGCGGGCGATGCCCCTCGTAACCAGCCGAGGCGGCGAAGCGCCTGATAAATCATCTCTAACCCCAAAAAGAACATGGAAGCGAGATCAAGGGTCTCAAAAGCGAAAGTATAGGAGGCATG
>CAZAKW010000242.1:0-4755 GCA_964485835.1 uncultured Bacteriovoracaceae bacterium | reverse complement strand
ATTGAGGAATTGAGGAATTGAGGAATTGAGGAATTGAGGAATTGAGGAATTGAGGAATTGAGGGCCCATTTGTTAAGAACCCTAAGAGCGATCGAAAATTCTTCAAGCCGGCAGATGCGTTCCTCGATAAACAGCGTTACTCTTTAGAAGTGAAGGGCCTCGATTCTCAGCTAAAAAATCTTCGATCTCGGTTTGGGGCTGAGTTTTTCAGTACGGCTTCCGAAGATCTGGCGAAATACGGAACGGACTGGAGCGGCGTTTTGGTGCCCGCACCTTCGCTGATCGCGTTTCCTCGCTCGACCGACGACGTATCGAAGCTGCTATGGAGCTGCAACGAACTCGGTCTGCCAGTGGTACCATCGGGCGGTCGGACTGGCCTCTCGGGCGGGGCAGTGGCGGCCCACGGCGAAGTGGTCGTCTCGTTAGAGAAAATGTCGTGCATCGGAGAGCTGAACCCTCAAGCGATGACGCTTGCAGTAGAAGCCGGAGCGATCACCGAAGCCGTCCACGAAGCGGCAAAACCGCACGGGCTCACATGGCCAGTGGACTTCGCCTCCAAAGGCTCAAGCCAAGTCGGGGGTAATTTATCGACCAATGCCGGCGGCGTGCGCGTGATTCGGTACGGGCTTACCCGTAACTGGGTACTAGGTCTGACTGTCGTAAAAATGGACGGTTCGGTCCTCCGGCTTAACGGCGGCCTTGAGAAAAACAATACTGGAATCGACCTGCGGCAACTTTTTATCGGATCGGAAGGAACACTGGGAATTATCACCGAAGCGGTCTTGAAACTTACCCGTCTTCCTGATGAGGCTCGGACTCGAGTTTGCCTCTTTGCCGTACGTGATTTCACTAAGGTCC
Source organism: uncultured Bacteriovoracaceae bacterium (assembly GCA_964485835.1). Lineage (GTDB taxonomy): Bacteria > Bdellovibrionota > UBA1018 > UBA1018 > UBA1018 > JACMQW01. The sequence goes on along the minus strand of CAZAKW010000242.1, from coordinate 3,897 downwards.
TTGAACTCTTTACGAGCGCGCGCACGTCTGCGCTCCCGATTTCCGCATTCGAGTGTTTTTCAGAGCCGTGCCTTAGGGAAGTCGTGCGTTTCGGATTGAGATCACCCTTTCGCGAGCCTGCGGGCGTCTATGTTTTACTGGAAACCGAGGGGGGAGAAGCGCTCGACGCGTGGCTGGAGAAAGTCGTCGCCGCCGAGGGCGTGATCGACGCGATTTCCGGACAATCGACGCGTGAGAATACGGAGCTGTGGGCGCTGCGCGAACGGGTAGCCGAAGCTGTCATGCTCGGGCGCGAAGTCCATCAACAAGATCTCGCGGTTCCGCTGGCCTCGCTAGGGAATTTCTTTTCGGATATTGAGGAGCGATACCGACAAGCTTATCCCGAATTCGAAGTGTTTATCTTCGGCCATATCGGCGACGGAAATCTTCATGTTTTTATTCGGCGACCGGAATCCATGCGATCCGCCGAGTTCCACACAAAATGTGCAGAAAGCGATACGATGCTTTTCGAACTGTGTCAGAAATTCCAAGGTTCCGTTTCGGCTGAGCACGGAGTCGGATTACTTAAAAAGTCCGCACTCACTTATTCGCGTTCCGAAGGGGAGATCGCGCTTTTGCGCGCTTTAAAGAAAGTCTTCGATCCGAACGGCCTATTGAACCCGGGGAAGATCGTTTAGTTCTTTCGACACTGGCGACACTGCTTCCGAGTTCCGTCGGAGTTCCGTTTGCAGATCCCCCGCCGTAAAACCCCGCGCTAAAAAATTCTCTCCAAGCGCGCGAATCACGCCGCCGCCCAGGCAAACATCGTCCGAATAGAAAACCACCGACTGTCCCGGAGTGACCGAGCGCTGCGGAATCAAGAACCGCACACGGGCCTGGGTCCCGCCGACACCATCGTCTTCAATCACAAGCGAGCATTCCTGATCGCCTTGGCGATACCGTACCTTCGCGCGGCAACGGAACGCGGCGCCCGGAACGGCGGGGGCCCGGCCCGAAAGCCAGGTTAAATCGCGAGCGACCAACTCGTCGGTGAAAAGCGCAGGGTGGAATTCACCGCGCTCGACCCAAACCGTATTCGTGCGCGGGTCCTTGTCGACTACAAACCAAGGTTCGCCCTCTCCGCCTAAGCCTAAGCCCTTACGTTGTCCTAACGTATAGAACTGCGACCCGGCATGCGTACCGACCCGCTCGCCGCTTAGGCGTTTGAACGCGCCTTTTTCGCCGCGAAGATACTGGGCGAGAAAGGGCTGGAAGTTTCGCTCGCCAATAAAGCAGATCCCCGTCGAATCTTTCTTCGCTTGAGTCGAGAGTTCGTAGCGAGCGGCGAGTTTACGAACTTCCTTTTTCTCGAGCTCGCCGATTGGAAAGAGAGTTTGCGAAAGTCGCCGGCCTTGGATGGCGTGCAAGAAGTAGCTCTGGTCTTTTCCGGCGTCGAGCCCTTTCTTGAGCAGCGGAATTCCTTCTTCCGACACTCCCGTGCGTGCGTAGTGTCCGGTCGCTAGAAAGTCGGCACCGAAATCGAGGGCCTTTTCGAAAAACGCATCAAACTTGATTTCGCGGTTACAGAGAATATCCGGGTTTGGAGTATACCCCGCTTCGTATTCGCGCAGAAAATTCTTAAAAACTCGCTCCCAGTACTCGGCCACGAACTCGACGGAGTAGTAGGGGATGTCGAGCTTGCGGCAAACGGCTCCGACGTCTTCGGCGTCTCGAGCGGAGGAGCAAACACCATTTGCGTCCTTCTCTTCCCAGTTCTTCATAAAGAGTCCGACCACGCGGTAACCCTGCTCGCGAAGCAGCGCTGCGGTTACCGAGGAATCGACCCCGCCCGACATCCCGACGACCACGGTAGTGGAAGCGTGACTCGAAAGCGTAGAAGTCGTGGAAAGGAGAGGACTTTTCATCTAATGCACTGCATACCGTAAGTTCTTGCCCTCGGAAAGGGTTTCGCGATACGCGCTAAGGCCTTGGAATTGGAACGAAATCCTTCGAATCCCGCCACCCCGCGGACCGATCCTGCCCCGGCCTTCGGCATTCGCGCCGGGAGTCCGGCGATCGTGCTCGCCCCGATGGAAGGAATTACGGACGCGCCGATGCGTGCGCTCCTTTCGGAAATCGGCGGGTTTGCCCACGTCGTGAGCGAGTTTATCCGCGTCTCCCACAACGTGCTGCCAAGGCGCGTGTTCCGCAAAGAGATTCCCGAGAGCAAGACCCGCTTTCGCACGGAGTCCGGTCAATGGGTGCAGCCCCAACTCCTGGGCGGCGATCCCGAGCGACTCGCGGCCAGCGCAAGAAACGCGATCGAAATCGGCGCTCCGGGGATCGATCTCAACTTCGGTTGCCCGGCGCCGACCGTCAATCGTAACGACGGCGGCGCCACGCTCTTAAAAACTCCAAGCCGAGTCGAAGACGTCGTCCGCGGTGTCCGGTCGGTAGTCCCTTCGTCGCTTCCGGTATCGGCGAAGCTTAGATTAGGATGGGACGATCCGTCAGCGATCCTCGAAACCGTGCGGCGGGCGGAAGACGGCGGGGCCGCTTGGATCGCGATTCACGCACGGACGAAGACGAATGGTTACCAGCCGCCGGCATATTGGGAATGGATCGCGCGGGCTCGCGAACTCGTTTCAGTGCCGGTGATTGCGAATGGCGATATCTGGACGATTGAGGATTTTCGACGCTGCCGCGAAACGACGGGATGCGAACACTTCATGCTCGGCCGCTCCGCGCTTTCGGATCCATGGCTTGCCCGGCGGATTATGCGAGAATTGGGGATGCTTCAAGCCGGCGTTCCTCGAACTTGCTCCACCGACGAAGGAAGTGCGGAACCTGACCCTCTTGATTTCGCCGCCTGGCGACCGTGGATCGACCGTTTCACCGAGCTTTCCGGAAAATTCTCGGAGCGTGACACCTCGGACGGGAAATACTGCGCAAGAAGGATCAAGCAATGGCTTCGCTACTCCGAAAAAACCTACGCGACGCCTTGGTTTGGGGCGGTGAAAACAACGGAAACGCTGCCGGAACTGATGGACGCGCTTAAACCTTTCTAGGGGTCGAGAGGATGCCGCGATTTCTATTTTTCTTTTTCATTCTTTCCGCGGTCACCGCGAACGCGGATCTTCGCGAGATTCGGATCGAAACCGAACCGCCGATTCGTGGCGCTTTAAAAGCAGAGCCGGGAGCGAGGCAGCCGCTGGTCTTCCTTCTGGGAGGGTTTGAAACCGGACAAGCGGCGATCGATTTGATTCCGCAACCTAAAGGCGTGGCGCTCGCAAGTCTCGATTATCCGTTTTCCCTGGAAGGGAAGTGGACGGCGAAAACGATTCTTAATCGTGGACTTGAACTGCGCCGAGCATTGCGAGTCGTCGACGAAAGTCTTTGTCGCTTCTTGGACAAGGCCCGTGCGGATCCTCGAGTCGATCCAGAAAGGATCGTCGTCGTTGGCGCAAGTTTCGGTGCGCCTTATGCCCTCGCTGCCGCGGACCGATGTCCCGGCGTCACGGCTTTAATCCTGCTGCAAGGATTCGGCGACGTCCCTGGGACGTTAGCCTCAAGAATGCGCAAAGGAGTGGCTCGCGGCGTGGGCGAGACGCTCGCCGGACCCATCTCGAAATTCCTGGGATGGTTTGGATGGATCGCGCTTGGACTGGAAGCGCCTGAAGATACCGCGCGAAGACTAAATCCTAGTCTCCCGGTGCTGTGGATCGAGGCGGCCGAGGACGATTTGATTCCGGAGGCGTCGAAACGGTCCCTCGTGGAAGCATTTGGCGGTCATCGCGATTTCCACCGCCAATCCGTGAGCGGAGCGCACCTTCGTCCGGGAAACACCGAACAAGTCTTAGATCTTTTCGAGCGCTCTTTGGATTGGTTGAAGGCGCGAGGGATTCTGTAGGGCCCGGA
>CAZAKW010000241.1:0-4764 GCA_964485835.1 uncultured Bacteriovoracaceae bacterium | reverse complement strand
TGAGCGTCGGCTATGCAGTGCTCCAGGGCAGCCAGATCTTCCCCGTCGGCCGAACGAGGATTGGAAAGACCGATTTCCCAAGGAGCTACGGCGCGAATCGCGTCGATGGGTTCCGCGGGAGTACGTGCAGGCGGCACGAGCCGCTTGGACGTACTCGCTTAAGTGAACTTACGGTGAACGGGAGGGAAGCCGCGTGCTTTCCTCCCGCCATCGGTAAACGGAGTGGACGACGATGCAAGGAATTTCCGGCATGAATACAGGCAGCGCCGAGGCCCAAAAGGCCCCGGCCCAGGCGTCCGAACCGTTGAATACGGGAGGCGGAGCCGGCGGATTGCTCAAGCAAGAGAAAGACATCGCGGAATCCGCTCAAGAAGCGCAGTTCGGGGACCTTTGGAAACAGATTCAAACGCGTTACGGCGCGCGTCCCGATAAACCGCGCGAGATCAAAAAGAATCTCGGCAAAGACGATTTCCTGCGGATCATGATCACGCAGATGAAGAACCAAGATCCGACCAGTCCGTTCAAAGCCGAAGAGATGGCGACGCAGATGGCGCAATTCGCGAGCGTCGAACAGCTCCAGAACATGAATACATCGATGTCGAAGATGGCGAACGCGAATCAGCCGCTCGAGCGTTTGGCGATGACGAACTTGATCGGGAAAACGGTCACGATCGACCGCGAACGTTTCGTGCACAACGAAAACGAGACGAGCACGCTTGGATTCGCGCTTGATCGCGACGCCAAGGAAACCAAACTCAAAGTGATCAGCGAGCAAGGCGAAACCATTCTCGAAAAAGACCTCGGCCCGCAGAAGGCCGGCGATCAGTCCTTCGTTTGGGACGGCGCTAAAACCAACGGTCTTCCGGTGAAATCCGGAAATTTCATTTTCAAGGTCGAAGCAAAAGACGCGGGCGGTCGATCCATCGCGATGAACGCGAAGGGACAAGCGAAGGTCGTGGGCGTCGCTTTCGAGGGACCCGAAGGAGTTTTGCTCGTCGGTGATGCGAACTCTCCCCAGAAAATCACGATGCGAAACGTGATTCGTATCGATACCAACGGCGATGATTCCCCCGCAATTCCTGGCGCTCGTTCGATGGCGTCCGCGCTTCAAGCGCAAGGGATTGCCGGTGCGTCTCCGACGGCGGGCGCATCTCCGCAAGGCGTCGTTCCCGGCAAGGGCGGACTCACCGGCAATTGGGCTGCGTTCGAACCGGGCGTGGGTTCGCGGAACGTCGATCCGGCGGCGAATGCGGAAGCGCGGAAAGCATTGGAAGCTTACGAAGCGGCAAAAGCTACCGAAGGGAATAAAGTCGCTAGCGAAAAAATCGAAAAAACAGCTGAAAAAGGCTTTCCAAACGGTATTTCTTCAGGCGACAATGAGTAAGAGTTAATCAACTGGGCGATGCGCTCGGTGCGGGGAAGGAAAACCTCCAAACCCGTTGGGATCTTGAAAAACGAAGTTCGTTTTAGAAAGGATAGGGTGTCATCATGGCAGATCGCCCGTTTCTTTACCCGAACGTCACTTCGGTTCCCGGCACCCGCGTTGATCGCGACGTTGCCGAGAAACGGAAGCCGGACGGAGTAAAGAGCGACTTCGATCATGTCTTCGATAAGGCCATCGATTCGAAAACCGATCAAATCGGGAACGCGTCGGGAGCCGGCAAACTCGATTCTCTGGATCGGTCGGGGATGCTTGCGAAGGACCTCGGATCGATCAAGCAGCCGCTTAAGTTTTCGGCGCATGCGTCGCAGCGGTTGAGTGAGCGGAAGATCCAGCTGGATGCCGCCACGATGGCAAGAGTTTCGGATGCGATCGATAAAGCAGAGGCGAAAGGTATCGAAGATACCTTGGTTTTAACCACCGATGCGGCTTTGATCGTGAACGTGAAAAACCGAACCGTAATTACGGCAATGGATAAACAAAGCCTGAATGGCAATGTGTTTACCAATATCGACGGAGCGGTGATCGTTTAGGGTGTCAGGAAGTTACGGAATTGCGAGCGAGGATTCGATGGATTCTCGGAAGCAAAGTTGAAAGGGATCTCGAAAGAGATCGTGAAAAGCAGATACGGCAAGTCGTTCGTGGATTCGTGAGAATTGCGAAGAGGATTAGAAAATTTAGGCTGGACCCATTGCGGGAAGTCTCCGAAGTTCCGATTGATTGACGAACTTCGCTCTAAAACCTCCTCCTTGAATCATTGAAGAAGCGCGCGCGGCGATCGCAGGATGGCGATCGTTTTACTTGCTGCCACCACATCGTTAACGCAAGGAGGCGTTCTCATGGGTATTCTTTCTTCAATGTACACGGGTGTTTCGGGTCTTTCGGGTCAAGGCGAAGCTCTTTCGGTCTACGGCGATAACATCGCCAACGCCAACACCACCGGTTATAAAGTTTCTCGTCCGGAGTTTAGCGACGTGGTCGCCAAATCCCTTAAAGGGATCATGGGTGGAAACCAGATTGGTCGCGGTACGAAGCTTTCGGCCGTGAACCCGATTTTTTCCCAGGGCTCTTTGCTCCAGACGGAGTCGGTTACGGATCTCGCGATCCAGGGCGATGGATTCTTCGTTGTCGAAGGCACCGACGGACGCGGCTACTCGCGCGCCGGCGCGTTCCACTTCGATAAGGACGGAAATCTGATCAACGCCGACGGATACAAGGTCCAAGGTTTCCAAGCGGACGAAAGCGGCAAAGTCACCTCGAAGCTTGGTAGCATCGCTGTGGGCCGTACCGTGATCGATGCGAAGGCATCGAAAGAAGTCGAGTTGTTTATGAACCTCGACCTTCGCGCGGATGCAAAACTCCAATTCGATCCGAAGAATCCCGAGAAGACCTCGCACTTCGCCACCGGCGTGACCGTTTACGACGGCGCTGGAACGCCTCGGACCGCGACCGTCTACTTCAACAAAACGGAAGACGGTAAGTGGGACTGGCGCGTGATGTCCAAAGGGGACGAAGTTCCCGGTGGTAAGCCCGGCGAGATGGTCGAGCAGGCCAAAGGGAGTCTTACTTTTGATTCCGATGGGAAACTGCTTGAGCAAAAAACCGACAAATCGGCGTTTAACTTCATCGGTTCGACGAAAAAGGACCAAGAGATCAAGTTCAACTTCGGAAAAGACAAGAAGAGCGGCGGGGACGGACTTGCCGTCACCCAGTTCGGAACGAACTCCGAAGCCTACAAAACCCTCCAGGACGGATACACTGCGGGGACGATCGCTGGACTTTCGTTCAACGACGACGGAATCTTGTCCGCGGTCTACACCAACGGGGAATCGGTCAACATCGCGCAGGTCGCCTTGGCGAAATTCGAGAATCCAGAAGGCCTGTTCAAGATGGGTAAGAACTTGTTTCGCGATTCCCGGAACTCCGGACAGCCGACGGTCGGCGCTCCGCAGGCCGGCGGACGGGGGCAAATCCTCGCGAAGACCCTCGAATCCTCCACGACGGATATTGCTACCGAGTTCATCAATTTGATGAGCGCGCAGCGGAACTTCCAAGCAAACTCGAAGGTGATCAGCGCCGCCGACGATATGATGCAGGAAGTGCTTAATCTTCGCCGGAGTTAAGCGATAGTTGAGCGATAGCTCGATGACGGCCAAGCCGATCATTCAAGTGACGGTTTAACTGTCAATGTCTCCTTGAAGCGTAATTCCGAAAGCTTCCGAGCCGGACTTCGTCAGATTTTCGACGAAGTCCGGCTCCACCCTTCGGAAGGAATTAAGAATTCATTCATTTCTAGCCGGTGGCCACTTGCTCCTGAGCCCGTTCGCGATGCACAATAGGGACAGGACCAGGAGGGTCTCCTAGGCAATGGCTGAAGAAGCAAAAGCATCCGAAGCGACTTCCGCACCGAGTGGCGGCGGAAACAAAATAGTTACGATCCTCACGATCGTAAATTTACTCGCGTGCCTGGGTATCGGCGCGGTCTTGTTCATTTCCCATAAAAAGCAAAACGCGCAACCCCAGCTCGGCGATCTCCAAGCTTCCGCACCGGTAGATCCCCATGCCGCCGCGGCTCCGACCGCGGGCGGGGGACACGGCGAAAAGGCCGAAGAAAAGAAACCGGTCGCGGAATCGTTGACCATGCCGCTAGAGCAATTCACGGTGAATCTCGCGACCCCCGGTGGTACCGCCCAGAAATTCGTGCGCGTGAATATCGCGCTTGAAGTCGGAACGAGCGAAGTCGAAAAAGAAGTTCAGGCGAAAATGCCCCAGGTTCGTAATGCGATCATCGATCTTTTCAATTCGAAAAGACCGAATGACTTAGTCAGCGGTGAGCAGCGCGAGTATCTCAAGGAAGAGATCCGGAATGCCCTGAATTCCTTCATGAACAACGGAAAAGTGAAGGGTGTTTACTTTACGAATTTCGCGGTGACGGGCTAACCGTCGTCGCAACAGCCAAGGAAGGCTAAGATGAGTAGTGGACAAGTATTAAGTCAATCCGAAGTCGACGCGCTTTTAAACGCGGTCAGCGAAGGTAAAGTCGATACGATGCCGCCTCCGAGCGGTAGCGACGACGGCACGCCCGTCGTTGGTTCGACCGGATGGGTCGGGGGTATTCCCGATTCCGAAATCACTCCTTACGACCTGACCAACCAGGACCGTGTGATTCGCGGCCGGATGCCGACGCTCGATATCATCTACGAGCGCTTCATCCGCCTCTACCGAATTTCTCTTTCGAATGCGCTTCGGAAGTTCGCCTCGATTTCGATCATCTCGACGGACCTGCTCAAATTCGGTGAGTTCGTGAACACGCTGCCGATCCC
>CAZAKW010000240.1:0-4769 GCA_964485835.1 uncultured Bacteriovoracaceae bacterium | reverse complement strand
GTGCCTACAGACGCTTGAAGCCGTTGGGGAGAACTCCTTATTACTCTCCCAACTTTCCGATGAAGAACGAATCCGGCTCTTTCTTGCGGCTGGAAAAGTGATCTATCCCGATCGGGCGCAGGTCCGTCGACGAATCAAATCGATGCGCTCCGCTAAGAAAAAAGCACTGGACTCGAAGGACCGGGAAGTTCGGGCCGCGACTTCAATTCGCGCCGTTCGTAGAGAATCAGTGTTTGTCGCCCCTTTAAGAATCGGCGTGGGCTCCGAAAACCGCGCCGCTTCGGTGGGCGAACTCCAACGACCGAGAAATTGTTACGTCTGTAAGGATTCGTTCACTCAGCTGCATTTTTTTTACGATTCCATGTGCGCCGGGTGTGCGGCTTTCAATTACGAAAAACGTTTTCAAACGGCGCCTCTCGTCGGCAAGGTCGCCATGATTACGGGGGCCAGACTTAAGATTGGTTACCACGCCGCACTGCTTATGCTCCGCGCCGGAGCACAGGTCGTTGTTACGACGCGTTTTCCGCTAGACGCCGCCCTTCGCTACGCCGGAGAAGAGGATTTCTCGGCGTGGAGCGATCGTCTTCAAATCTACGGTCTCGACCTTCGGCACTCTCCAAGCGTCGAGACGTTTACGGAGCGGATGGAGCAAACGCTTGGACGCCTCGATATCTTAATCAACAATGCGGCCCAAACGGTTCGCAGGCCGCCGGGATTTTATGCGCATCTGATGGCGACGGAAGCGCGATCCTGGGAGTCGCTTCCGGAAAACGTCCGCCCGCTTCTGAAGGGGTACGAAGAATTCAAGCGGGAGCTTAAGGAGACAGACCGGGGCGAATCCGACGCGTTCGGTTCGATTTCAGCAGCGCAAAATTCCGTGCCGACGCAGAAAAGCTCCGTGTCCACCGAGAACGAAGCCCGGTGGTTAACCCAGTGGCACTCGGAACAAAATCTCCCGGCTCCGGGGATTACGGCTTCCGCCGCTCTCTCTCAGATTCCCTATCGCTGCGACCCGCCTGCCTCGACGGAATTTTTTCCGGAAGGGCGATTGGATGCCGATCTTCAACAAGTCGACGTTCGAAAGACGAATAGCTGGAGGATGCGATTAGCGGACGTGCCGACCGCCGAACTTTTGGAAGTGCAGCTTGTGAATTCCGTCGCTCCCTTCATCCTCTGCAGCAAACTGAAATCGCTCATGGAACGGGCGCCTGGAGATGGAAAACACATCGTGAACGTTTCGGCGATGGAGGGGAAGTTCAGCCGTCACACGAAAACCGACAAACACCCCCATACGAATATGGCGAAAGCCGCGCTAAATATGATGACGCTTACTTCCGCGCGCGACTACGCCAAGAGCGGGATTTACATGAACGCGGTGGATACCGGGTGGGTCACCGACGAGGACCCCGCGGAATTGTCATCACGTAAACAAGACGCGCACGACTTCCAGCCCCCGCTCGATATTGTCGATGGCGCCGCGCGGATCTGCGACCCCTTTTTCTCGGGAATTCTTACCGGCCGCCACTCGTGGGGAAATTTCCTCAAGGATTATTACCCGACCGAGTGGTGATGGCTTAGGTTGTCTAGCGCGGACGCCCTTCCCACCGCTAGCGGTGGGCCGTAAAAACGAAACACTGCCGACGCGTCGGTCGCGACGGATGCGATTGACGGAATACCTGCACCGAATTTATCTGCTCTTGTGAGCAAGGAGTGTGCGCTTGTTCAGGATCAATAACCTAATTGAGCATTTTTCACTGTCATACAGCGATACTCGCCGTCTTCGCCGCACCAAAATAACGTCCCCGTTACGCAGTAGTCTTCGCCTTCTTCCATCGATTGGAGAAGGTGTCGCTGAGATTCGCCGCGTGGTTTAAGGTAGTATTTAGTCCACGCATGCGTGGTGCCTGCAAATCCTATGAATTCATTCGCCGGCTTATCTTCGTAAGCGTCTTCGGAAATTACATATCTCCCGCAAATTTCATCTTCTACCGCGAATGCAGATATGGACGAAATTAATGCAACCAAACCGACGGTAATAATTTTCATAATCATGCGCCTAATTCCAAGATTTTCGATCGAGATTCTGAGCAGAACCTCAGTGTTCGATCGGGTCTTTAGCTCATCGCGTTATAAATAGAAAGTGCTTTCTCTGGCGCTGTTGGTGGCCCACACGGCGGAAGCTAAATTTTCACGCTCTAAACCGTATTAATCCTCTGATATCAAGTGGTTAGGTGACTTTAGAGACTCCCCTAGGCGCTCCACAAGCAGCGAGCAATGCCAGGAAAACAGCCGGAGAGAACGCCTGAGAAAACGAACTCCCCCAAGAATCACCCCGCGATAAATCCTTCAATAAACCGCACGAGAAATTTCCGCGGCCCCCCTCGGGAAAACCGGATCGTGACTTTCTCGTCCTTACCCGACCCCTCTTGCGCGATAATTTCCCCGTCACCGTAATCGGGATGCGCGACTTTCGCGCCGATGCGGTAGACGCCGCCACTCCGAGCGACCGCCCCGGCCGCTGCCTTCGCACGGTCGGCTTCCGTAAGCTGCGAAAAATCGTCGTCGCGCGATCGCCGGGTCGAGCTCTCGCCGCCGCCCCAACCCGAGCCCCACTCCTTACGCTCGAAATGACGGGAAGATCCCTGGCGAAACGCCGTCGCGCCCATCCCCGTCGCGTAGTCGCGGAAATCGACGAGCTCCGTCGGGATTTCCGCCAAAAACCGCGCTGGTTCCTGGTATTTGACTTCGCCCCAGATTCGCCGAATCGACGTATGGGTCATATAGAGAAATTCTCGGGCACGCGTAATCCCGACGTAACAAAGTCGACGTTCCTCTTCGATCTCGTCGTCGTCCGCCGATTCAACTCCGCGGATCGACGGAAACAATCCTTCTTCGAGTCCCACGAGGAATACAACCGGATATTCAAGCCCCTTGGAAGAATGGAGCGACATCATCTGGAGCGACGGAACGATTTCCTCCTTCGCTTTCCCTTCCACGTCGGTCGCGAGTGCCGACTCTTCAAGGAAGATCGGAAGCAGGTCGTGTTTCTTTTGTTCGATCTCTTCCTCGGTCATTCCTTCGAGCTGGAGTTCTTCGAACTCTTGGAGAACCGTATCGAATTCTTCCAAGTTTTCGATCCGTGCGTTCGCTTCGTCGGTGCCCTCTTCCCGCAGCGTTTGCACGTAACGGGTCTCGTCCAAAATCAGGTGGTAAAGCTCGGACACCCGCAGCTTAGGGCGTTCGCGAAAAAGCTTGTCCATGAACGCATAAAACGAGGCCAGCTTTTTCATCGTTCCGGCCGAAGTATAAGAAACGTCGGTCGCCGCTAAACGCAGAGCCGCCCAAAGAGAAGTATCCCCCGCGTCGCCGTCTCCGAAATCCAGGTCCGCGCCGACTGCCGGTGTCTCCCCGGTCAGCGATTCTACCAGCGGTTCCCCCGCGACTCGGCGCTCGTGTTCAAGCCGAAGTTGAATCGCTTCGATTTTATCGATCGTCGTCTTGCCGATGCCGCGGGCGGGTGTGTTGATGATCCGTTTTAAGCTCACCGAATCCTGTGGATTCTGGAGAACCTTAAAATACGAGAGGACGTCTTTGATTTCCTTGCGGTCGTAGAAGCGAAGCCCGCCGACGATTTCATACGGAATTTTCTCCCGGCGGAAGGCTTCCTCGAACTGACGGCTTTGCGCATGGGTGCGGTAAAAGATCGCGAAGTCCGTGTAAAGACGGTTTTCATGTTCGGCGATGCGTTTGATTTCGCCGATCACGAACTCCGCTTCGCCCCGTTCGTCGGCGAGCGCCGCTCGAATAATTTTCGGCCCTTCGACATTGGCCGTCCAAAGCGTCTTGTCCTTGCGCTCGCGATTATTCCGAATCACCTGCGACGCTGCGGTGATGATCGTCTTCGTCGAACGGTAATTTTGTTCAAGCTTAACGACCTTAGCCCCAGGATAATCCGTTTCGAAATCCAGAATATTACCGATGTCCGCGCCTCGCCACTTATAGATCGACTGGTCTTCGTCGCCGACGACGCAAATATTTTGGTGACCGCCGAACTCCTTTTTCGCCAGCATCGAAAGAAGGAGATATTGGGCGCGGTTCGTATCCTGGTACTCGTCGACATGGATATAAAGGAAACGCTCCTGGTACCGCGCGCGGATCGCCGGGTGGTCGCGAAAGATCCGGTAGACCATGCAAAGAATTTCGCCGAAATCGAGGGCGTTATTCGAAAAAAGGTCCTTTTGATATTCTTCGTAGACGCGTTTTAATTGGCGTTCAAAAAGATCGTGCGGGGACGGCTCCAAGTCCGCCGCATCGATCGCGTCGCACTTGAGTCGATTGATCCCGGCTTGCATCGCCTTGGGACTAAATGCTTTGTCGTCGATGCCGAGCTTCTCCACGACACGCTTCACAAGCGAAAGCTGATCGGAGTCGTCGTAGATCACAAAAGGCTTGGTAAACGGCGTCGCCGCTAGCTCACGACGGAGAATACGAACGCAAATGGCGTGAAACGTCCCGATCTCCGGTATGCCGTAGAATGCGGCGCCGCTGGAGTGGAGATGGCGCTCTACCCGTTCTTTCATCTCGCGTGCGGCTTTATTCGTAAACGTCACCGCGAGGATTCGCGAAGCCGGCACTCCGCGCACGTCCATCAGGTACGCGATGCGCGAAGTCAGCATCTTAGTTTTCCCCGAGCCTGCGCCGGCTAAAACGATCAGCGGCCCGTCGGTATGTTCGACGGCCTCTCGTTGCGGTGGATTTAACGACTCAAG
>CAZAKW010000239.1:0-4781 GCA_964485835.1 uncultured Bacteriovoracaceae bacterium | reverse complement strand
GGGTATGCTTAGAGGGCACTTCGCGTTCCCAGTGGACGGTAAAATTCGGTCCTCGAGATAGGAACACGATTAAGACAACGCTCGTTGCGATACCGCCGACTAAGAGGGCCCAAAACTTCAAGTTTTTCGTGACGCGCATAAACGCTAAAGGTCTACCCCGGATCACCGAGAATTTCTTCTTTAAAATCCTTCCCCAAAAGAGGCCCGACGGGGGTAGTCTGCATCCGTGCCTGCGGAATCCCCACTCGCAATTTTATTTGAAGACGAGCGATTTATCGCGGTGAATAAACCGGCGGGTCTACTCTCTATTCCGGCTTCGAAGTCGGGGAGAAACCCAAAGGAGCCGAGTCTATTGCTCGCATTGGCGCGGCGATTTCGAAATCAACGATTTCTCGTCGTTCATCGGCTTGATCGAGGGACCTCCGGCGTCATTCTCTTCGCCCGCAACGAGGCCGCACATCGACAAGCGAATCTTTGGTTCTCCACACACACGGTAACGAAAGAATATCTGGCTCTCGCCGCCGGTAATCCTCGGTTACCCGCTTTTCGCATTAACCATCCTATTGAAGGAAAGCCCGCTCTCTCGCAGCTCCAGATCGCGGAACGTTTCGAATCTTCCGCGGGCCATGCTTTTCTTGCGAAAGTTCGCATTGCGACGGGGCGCCGCCATCAAATCCGAATCCATCTCCAGGCCGAGGGATTTCCGATTTTAGGGGATACCCAGTACGGGGGGGGCGCGAATTTCGGCGATGTTTCGTTTCGCCGCTTTGCTCTCCATGCCGAGCGTCTCGTTTTACCCGGAGAAAACGGGCGCGATGCCGTCGAGATTCGTGCGCCGCTACCCGAAGATTTCTCCGGCTGGCTTTCGCAATTGCGGCCTAAGGAGTTTGGGCGTGCTTGAAGCGCTTTTGGAAACGGCGTGGAATCGTCGCGAAGAATCGCGATCCCAAACGAAGGCGTTGCGAATCTTTCACGGTCCGACGGAAGCCCCCACCCATCCCGCGGGCCGGCGAATCGCGATCGAGTGGTTCGCCTCGCCGACGTCTTCCCTTGGTTACGCGTGGATTTTCACATGGGAGCAGGACGGACAAGCCGCGCTTGAACCGGAAACGCTTGAGTCCGTGACCCGTTTTCTCTTGGGGAAAGGGTGTGTGGGCGCCGTGTGGCTAGAGCGGCCCGAACGAGGAACGCCCGAAGACGCGCGCTTGCTCTTTGGCGAGGTCCCCGAGTTTCTGGATACGACCGAAGGCACCGGCGAAAAGACGCTTTGGTTTCGAATCCGATTTCTTGGAACGAAGCATCCGGGATTGTTTCTTGACCATGCTCCCCTTCGCCAATGGCTTGTATCGGATCTTGCTTCCATTGCTCCTCATCACGCCGGGGGACCCCGCGTCTTAAACACTTTTGCGTACACCGGCTCTCTTTCGGTCGCCGCGCGTCGCGGGGGAGCGAGTCGGGTGGTAACCCTCGATCTCTCGCGCCCCACGATCGGATGGGCCCGAGAAAACTGGTCGGCGAATTTCGGTGAAGATACCGCCGGCGACTTCATCTACGGTGATGTCTTCGAATGGTTGCCACGACTGGAAAAACGGGGGGACCGCTTTGAGGTCGTGGTGCTTGACCCCCCTTCCTTTTCTCGATCGCCAAAGAAAATTTTTTCCACGTCGAAAGATCTGCCTGCCCTCCATGCTTCCGCGCTTCGGTTGCTGACGCCGGGCGGACTTCTGATTTCTTCGATCAATTCGGCCCAAGTGCCTTCGTCGCAGTTTCGGCGCGATATCGAAGCCGCGGCAAAGTCCGAAGGAAGAAACCTACGCGAGATTCGTGCGCTAGGAGCCCCATCGGCGACTTTTCCAGGGGTCGATTCGATGAAGGGTTGGATTTTTCAGGCCTGATTCAACCGTCCGCGAGAACCGCTAGGTCGGCGGGAAGGGGATCTTCGAAGCGAAGCACTTCTTTCGACATCGGATGGGGGAATTCGAGGGTAGCGGAATGGAGGGCAGGACGATCCAACCCTACGTCCGAGAATTTTGCTCCGTACTTGGTGTCGCCAAGCAACGGAAATCCGGACGCGGAGGCTTGCACACGAATTTGGTGGGAGCGCCCGGTTTCCAATCGGAATTCAACCAGGCTCAAGACCCGAATTCCCGCGGACGTGGCGCGAGAGATTCGCCGTAACGGAGCGACGTGGAGGATTGCCTCTTTCGTGCCGGACCCCGCTCGCGCGATGTGCGTGGTGTTGGTCTTCGGATCTTTCCGAAGAAAATGGCGCCATTCCGCGGCGGTTCGAAGCTCACCTTCCAGAAGGGCGTGGTAAACGCGGACTAGGCTACCGGAACGGAGCGCATCGGAAAGACGGTCCGCGGCTTTCGATCGCTTCGCCACCACCATAAGCCCGGAAGTCGATCGGTCCAGACGGTGGACCAATCCGACGTAGTTTCGCCCAAAATAGGCGCGCGCCCAATCCACCAGGTTCCAGTCGCCCGTGCTCTCGCCCTGGGAAAGAAGTCCGGCTGGCTTCGACACAACGAGTAGATGCGTGTCTTCAAACACGATCCGTGGCGTAAGTTTTCCAGAGGTGTCATGCGATTTCGTGGGCATTCTCCTCCCATTCTTCGGGCTCCCGTGCAAAAATGGAAGCGAATGAAAGTCTATCTCGATCTTCTCCGTCATGTGATGGAAAACGGCGTGGAGAAACACGACCGGACCGGTACTGGAACGCGAAGTGTGTTCGGGCACCAGATGAGATTCGATCTCTCCGAAGGTTTTCCTTTGGTGACGACGAAAAAGGTCCATGTAAAGTCGATCTTTAACGAACTGCTTTGGTTTTTACGGGGCGAAACGAATACGGCATGGCTCAAGGAGCGCGGTGTTTCGATCTGGGACGAATGGGCGGACGCCGATGGTAATCTTGGGCCGGTTTACGGAGCCCAGTGGCGTAGCTGGCCGATTGGGGAGCGCTCCAGCGGAAAGAGCATTGATCAAATCGCGCAGGTGGTTGAGCAGATTCGGAAGAACCCCGATTCGCGGCGTTTGATTGTGAGCGCCTGGAATGTCGCTGAAATCGAGAAAATGGCGCTTCCGCCTTGCCACGCTTTTTTCCAGTTCTATGTCGCGGGCGGCAAACTCTCCTGTCAGTTGTATCAACGGTCGGCAGACCTTTTCTTAGGGGTGCCTTTTAATATCGCGAGTTACGCGCTTTTAACCCATATGATCGCGATGGTTTGCGATTTAAAGGTCGGTGACTTCGTCCATACGATGGGGGACGCCCATATCTACACCAACCATTTTGACCAGGTAAAACTCCAACTCTCGCGCGAAACCCGCCCGTTACCGACGCTTGACCTTTCTCGAGCAATCGAGCGAGGAGTGAAGAGCGTGTTTGATTTCGAGTATGAAGATTTTGTGATCGTCGGTTACGATCCCCATCCCGGCATCAAGGCGCCGGTGGCGATTTGAGGATCCACCTGATCGCGGCGGTGTCGCGGAACGGGGTGATCGGTTCGCAGGGAAAACTCCCGTGGGATCTTCCCGCGGATCTGAAACGTTTTAAGGAAACGACCTATGGCGCGCCCGTGATCATGGGGCGAAAGACTTTCGAGTCGATTGGGCGCCTTCTGCCTGGACGCAAGAATATCATCATCACTCGCGATGTAACGCGCATTGTGCCGAGCGCCTGGACGGTTTCTTCGCTCAAGGAGGCCTACGCGGTGGCGGGCGAGGCGCTTGACGTGTTTGTAATCGGCGGAGGGGAGATTTACCGGGCGGCAATGGCCGATGCGGATCGTCTCCATCTGACCGCCGTTGACATCGAGATCGCAGGCGACGCCTTCTTTCCCGCCTGGCCTGAGCTGACCAAGGGCGCTTTCGAGCTTGACGGAAAACGCCTTCACTTCACCCATATCTCGCGCGAAAAAAAACCGGCCGACCCTTCAAAGAATCGACCGGCTTTTGAATTTATCGTGTTTGATCGCGTCCGCTAACGAAGCTATTCGTTCAGCAATTTGATGGCGGACTTTACGAACTTTTTTCGAGTTGAAAGCGACGCGACTTGATAAGCCTGCAGGATTTCCTGGAGATCTTTGTCTTTCGCCACATGGGTGAAAGTGGAAGCAGCGAGGCCGGCACGCGCCTTCGCGGTCTTTGCGAAACTTTGGAAATCCGAGCGGACGGAAAGATTCGCGGCTTGAAGTTCTTCCAGGCCGATTTTCAAAAAGTCGGAAAGGCAGGGAAGTTTCTCCCAAGGTAACGGCGCACGACCGTGTTCGATGTTGGAGATGAATTGGACGCTACAAGCGCAGGCTTTCGCGACGTCGGCAAGGCCGTAACCTTTTTCAAGGCGATGCTTACGAATTAAATCACCAAGGGGGCCGAAGGAGCGGCGGTCAGTCGAGCGGCCTTTTGGGCGTCCACGTTGTTTCATAGTGTTTTAGTATGTAATGATCGCACGCCGTTTTTCCAAGTTGTATTTGTCGAAATGGGATAGAAATTTTCATTGACGTAGAGGCGCGTGGAAAAAATTTGGGACGGAAATTTTTTTAGCGATGCTTGAAAAGAAAAAGTCGTAAGGAAAAATTTTTCTCTAGCGTCGTGATTTTTGATTTTTCCACTTGGTTTTTTTTAGAACCGTTTCCCATGAGTCTACGATTCGTCCATCCGGTCTCTGAATCCGCACGGACGAGACTTTGCGGGACTGCGTCAATATTGGCCTGCCCCCGATGTTATTTTACAGTCACAGATCCTGAAAAAGTCGCGTTATGATCGATGGATCGAGTTGAGTA
>CAZAKW010000238.1:0-4792 GCA_964485835.1 uncultured Bacteriovoracaceae bacterium | reverse complement strand
TGTAGGACAGTGGTTAGGAGGAGCGATCGAGTGGAACCCTGCTCAAGAAAATGCGCGGGACCTCTCGCGCCTGATTTTTGATCTGCCGATACTTTTCTTTTCCGCGACCCATCTGCCGGGACGAAAAACTCCGACGAACACCGCGCTCGCCGCGCTTCCGGACGCAAACCGTTTTTCGGTGCTCCGACCTTTAGTGGACCGCGCGCGCGCCGCGCTCGACCGGGGAAATCTATCGGAGCTTGGGCGTGCGTTTACGGCCTTCGCGGATGCGCTCGCGGTTTTGGGCGTGGAAGCGGAAGTCGTCCAGTCCGACCGCGCGGCGATCGGCGCAATTCCGGGCGTGCTCGGAGTGAAGGGCTGTGGAGCGATGCAATCGGACGCGCTGGCCGTTTTGGTCGAGTCGATCGAAGACGAGCGGCTTTTGGATCGGGTGGTCGACGGGATTGAAAAGAATTTCGGTTTGCGGCTTCTTTCGTGCGGTGTACCGCGCGAGCGGGGAATTTATCATGCCTAAAGAACGGGTACTCGCGCGTGCGCCTTCGAACATCGCGATCGTTAAATACATGGGCAAGACGGATTCGACGCTCAATCTTCCTGAAAACCCTTCGCTTTCGATGACACTTGCGAAGTTATCGACTTACGTCGAGATCCATGCGGGAAAATCGGGGACGCAGGACCGTCTCGTCGCCGAGGCGCCGCCGGGCGTGCCGGGCGAAGTGCCGACGCTTTCGCCCGCCGGGATCGAAAAATTTTTGGCCCATTTCGCACGGATCCGCACTCGCGCGCCGAATTTGTTACGGGAATTCGAAATGGAGGCTTTCGATTCCGGAGTCGGTGAAATCCGCACGACGAATACTTTTCCCCACGCGGCTGGAATCGCGTCCAGCGCTTCGAGCTTCGCGGCGCTGACCCTTGCGGGAGTCGCGTTCCTCGCTCGCGACCGCAGTCTGTTTCGCGCGAAGTTCGCGTCTACGCCCGGCCTCCGCCGTCGTCTGGCCGCGCTCGCACGGGAAGGTTCGGGTTCGAGTATTCGGTCGTTCGAAGGGCCTTTCGTTGCTTGGGAAGGCTCGGAAGCATTTTCGGTCGAAGCGACTCTGCCGGCGCTTTCGGATCTGGTCGTCGTGGTCGCCAGTCGGGAGAAAAAAGTTTCTTCTCGCGAAGCCCATCTCCGCGTCCGGACGTCGTCCGCGTGGAGCGGGCGGCCGGCCCGAGCGCATACCCGTTACGCCGAACTACGTACGGCGCTTGTGGCGGGCGATTTCCCGACGTTTGCACGCATTGCCGAAGAGGACGCGAACGACATGCACCAGCTTTTCGAAACCGCCGAACCGGCATTCAGCTACCGGACTAAAGAGACCCGCCAGGTGATGGAATTTCTCGCCACCGTGGGCGCTCCGTACGCTGCGACCCTCGACGCGGGTCCAAACGTCCATGTGATCGTTCCGCAGTCCGCGGAGCTGCTCTGGAAGCGTCGGATCGCCGAGGAGTTTCCGCAATATCCGGTTTTGGTCGATCGCCAAGGGACGGGGGCCGAGTTGATGGCGCCGCTCGGAGGCGAGGGATGAGCTGGCGAAATTTTTCGACGGAAGTGCCCGGTAAATGGGTTTTGGCCGGGGAACATACGGTTCTTCGCGGCGGCCGCGCAATCGCGCTTCCCCATCCGACGTTCAAACTCCAACTGGAGTTCCGTCCGGGAGAAACCCATCTTTCGGTGGAGCCCGACCTCGGGTTGCTGGTCGTTCAGGATCTTCTGCGGATCGCGAAATCGTGGCTCTCTTCCAAAACGAGTAGTGAGTGGAGCGCGCCTCGCGGAAAGCTTCAAATCACGAGCTCGATTCCTTTTGGCGCCGGTCTTGGATCTTCCGCCGCGCTTTCGGTGGCCGTCGCCCGGTGGATCCTCTCGTCGTTTGGACTCGATCGATCGATGGAGCGCGATCTGGCTCGGGAGCTTGAAAATAGGTTTCACGGCAAAAGTTCCGGGATGGACGTCGCCGTCGTTTCAATCGGCGAGCCGATTCTCTTTTCGATGATCGAGGGCGCCGTCGGGCTTGGACTTCGGCGCTTGCCCGAGTTTGTCTTCGTGGACACCGGACTGCGGGCGGTCACGAAAGACTGCATCGAAAAGGTCGACGAGTTTCGGAGGAAGAATCCTGCGAGCGGCGAAGAGCTCGACCAGGCGATGCGGCTTGCGACCGACGAAATCTTAGAGGGTTTACGGGAGTTTAACGACACCGGAAAAGCGGGTGAATTAAAGGACCGAATCGCCCAAGGAATGGCCCGCGCAGGAGAGGTGTATCGTCATTGGGGACTGATTCCGGAGGAGGTCGAAACGACGTTTAATCGCCTCGGCCGCGACGGGATTCGCTCCCCTCGTTTGACCGGGGCGGGAGGGGGCGGCTTTATTGTAGGGATGGCGCACCGCAAGAATGCTTGAATGCCCAAGCTTTTTTGGCATTGCTTGCGCTCAGGGCGGTTCCCCCCTATAAACAGGAACTCAGAAAAAATCTGAAATTTATACCCGAGGGGAGGTGACACTATGCCAGGAATCATTATTCGCGACGGCGATTCTTTCGAAGCTGCCTTGAAGAAATTCAAGAAGAACTGCGAAAAAGCCGGCACCCTCGCCGAGGTTCGCAAACGCGAAGCTTACGAGAAACCTTCCGTGAAGAAAAAGAAGAAGGCCATCGCCGCCCGCAAGCGCCTTTCTAAAAAAGGTCGCCATCGCGGTTAGTCCCGTTTTTTGAAGGGAAGCTTCGGCCATTCGCCGGGGCTTCCCTTCGCTTTTTCCCTGCCGTGTCCGCTAAAGGAGCGCCCCGTGAGTATCAAAGCGAAAATTTCCGAGTTGATGAAATCGTCGATGAAGTCCGGTGACAAAGAAACGCTTCTTTACGTGCGCAATCTTCACGCCGCCGTAAGAAAAAAGGAAATCGACGACCGCGTCGACTTGGACGACGCCGCGATCCAAAAAATTATCGGCACAATTATGAAACAACGCCTCGACTCGATCGAGCAGTTTCGCGCCGGCAATCGCGAGGACCTCGCGGTCAAAGAAGAAGCCGAAGCCGCCTTTCTCAAACAGTTTTTACCCGAGCAGCTTTCTGAAGCGGAAGTGGCGAAATTCGTGGATTGGGCCGTGACCGAATCGGGTGCAACATCCGCGAAAGAAATGGGTAAAGTGATGGCTCTGCTGATGCCGAAAGTTCAAGGCAAGGCGGACGGAAAACTCGTCAACACCCTCGTCAGTAGCCGACTGAAAGCTCGCCAAGAAGGCTAACCGCGAACGTCGAGCCGATCGACGTAAAAACAATCGAAGTGAGTAAAGGTCGGATTTCTCCCGAGTTCATCCAGAAAATCAAAGACGCGGTGAATATCATCGACGTCGTGGGCGAGCATGTCGTGCTTCGCAAGGCGGGTTCCAACCACTCCGGTCTGTGTCCGTTCCATAACGAGCGTTCGCCTTCGTTTTCGGTCAGCGAGTCGAAACAGCTCTATATCTGTTACGGCTGCAAAAAGGGCGGAGATCTGATTGGTTTCGTCCAGGAAATCCACGGGCTCTCGTTTGTCGAAGCGGTCGAGGAATTAGCAGAACGCGGGAAGGTCGCCCTACCGAAGGATTTCTCCAGAGCCGAAGACGAGGACCCTTAACAAGCAAAAAGACGAGCAGCGGCCCGGGAGAAAACGGCGCTTGCCCATAAACTGAGCCGTTTTGCGGCGAAGTTCTTTCGGGACCAGCTCGGTGCCGGTGCGACGCCAGCGCACCCAAACGCCCATCTCGCGGAGTACTTTCGAAAGCGCGGAGTCTCGGCCGCGCTCTCCCAGGCGTTTTACCTCGGCGCCGCCCCCGCGTCTTGGGACGCGCTTGCTCGTTTTTTCGTGCAGGCAAAAGCGCCGCTCCCACTGGCCGCCGAGCTCGGATTGATTAAACCTTCCCAAAAGGAATCGAAAGGCGGGCCCGGGTATTTCGATCTTTTTCGAAATCGCGCAATGTTTCCCATTCTCGATTTGCGAGGGAAGGTCGTGGGTTTCGGCGGTCGGGGTTTGCCTACGCCCCCGGGGGCGGCCGACGTCGGCGGGGATACGCCCAAGTATTTGAATTCCTCGGAATCGCTCCTCTTCCAGAAGTCAAAGATCGCCTACGGGATGTTTCAGGCTCAGAAACACATTCGCGAAAAAGACGAAGTGATTTTGGTCGAAGGGTATTTTGACGTCTTGGCCCTGCATGCGGCCGGATTTAACAACGCGGTGGCGACTTGCGGGACCTCTTTGACCGAGGAGCATCTCGCGCTGTTTAAGAAATTTTGCTCGAAAGTCACCGTTCTCTTTGACGGCGATCGGGCAGGGATCACCGCGACCGACCGGGCGATGGAACTGGGGCTTAAGCTTGGAACGATTCTCCACGGCGCAAGTCTTCCCGCCGGCCACGATCCCGACGAACTCTTATTTGATCAATCGACAGGCGAGGTTTTGCCCGACGGCGTCGCACGGATGGCCGAAATTTTAGGGCGCAGTTCGCCTCTATTCGATACCCGGCTTGAATCAGCCCGTATTTTCGCGCTCAAAGGTTCCGAGGAGCGGACCCAGGCCGTGAAGCAAGTCGCGGAGTGGATGGCGATGTATCGGGACCCGGTCGGACGCGAAATCCGGATGGAAAAGGTGGCGGCGGAATTCGGGGTCTCCCTGCAATTGCTTCAAACCGCGATGGACGGGGTGAAGCCATCACGCGGAGGGAGCGCTTCCCCAGGGGCTCCCGCTAAAGAAAAACCGAAAGCCCGGCTCACCCCTGTTCCGGGGG
>CAZAKW010000237.1:0-4835 GCA_964485835.1 uncultured Bacteriovoracaceae bacterium | reverse complement strand
CGAAAACGATTTACGCCTGGGCCCGCGACGCCGCCACTAACGTCGCCGCTGCGTCGGATTCGCAAACCGTGATCTACGACGGGACCGCACCCGTACTTGGTCTTACCCCGATTTCCGCCGTTCACGCCGGCGGAAGCGATCTGACGATCGCCTGGACTTTAACCGAAGCGAACTCATCGTCCGCGTTGGAATTCGAACTGGAGTACACGCTAAATAACGGCACAAGCTGGTTTCCCCTAGGCTCGCTAAACTCCGCCGATGGTCCGCTCTCCGCGACCGGGTTCTCGCTGGATTGGGCATTACCCTTAGCAAACACGACGCAAGCCCGCGTTCGCATCTCCTTTACGGATCTCGCGGGCAATCCTGCGATCCTCACCTCGAACCTCTTTACGATCGACTCGCTCCCACCGACCGCGACTTCGTTTGTGCTGGCGGGCGGCGCCGCGATCGTCTCCAACCCAACGGTCAGCTTTACCCTTGCGGCGACCGACGCGCTAAGCGCCGTCTCTCAAATGTGCCTCTCCGAAAACCCGGCCACGTGCACCCAATGGCGGTCCTACTCTGCTTCGGGCGCTACCCAAATGCTCTCGCAAACTCCCGGCACGAAGACGCTCTACGCATGGGTTCGAGACGCCGCCGGAAACGAATCGACGCCTTCCCTTAGCGATACGATCGAACTTGAATACGGCCCCCCGCCGAGCGTCCGAGTTACGGCACCGGTCGCGGGCGACTACTTCGGGCCGACCGAAACGGTACGTGTTTCCTGGGAGTGCACGACCGTCGCACCGACTACTTTAGCGGCGAATCCTGTCTCGATCCGATATTCAAGCGATGACGGCGCAAGCTTCGTCGATCCGCCGATTGTCACCGATCTTCCGAATAACGACTCCGCGACTACCGGCCATTACGATTGGGTCGTGCCCGTCGGGGTCACCCACTACCGACTTCTAGTCTCTTGCCAGTCCGCGGCGGGGGTCGTCTCGACCGCCTGGTCGGTCATCGTCCATCCCGGAACGTGGGAAGTATTCGCGGGCGACTCGTTCTACGGAACGACCGATGTGAACGTCCAAAACGTGAATGCTTCCTGGACGGGAAGCATTTCATTAACCGGCGACAACAAGAACAACGTCTATTACACCAAAGATCACGCGATTATGAAGATCGACGCTCTTTCCGGACAGGTAAACACCTACGGGGGCAGCATGATTACCGCCAGTTGCGCCGCCGGCGCCGTTCCGCTCGGCCAACACTTTTCTTCTCCTTCCCTTCTTGGAAACGATCCGACTTATCGCTACCTTTTCGTTTATTCGAGTGGCTGCCATCGGATTCTCCGAATCGACACCGATACCCATACCGTCGACTCTTGGGCCGCCCTTCCTGCCGCCGCCTTGGGAGAAAGATTCCTCACGAAAAATCGGATCTTGCTCTACTTCGCGCAGAACCGATTCTATCGCCTTGACCTCAACACCCAAAACGACACTCCAGTTGCGATTTACGGGAATGGTGAAAGCCCGGGTGGAGGAACCGAAACCGGTCGCTACCCTGATGGGACCGTCGTCACCGGCGCGAAACTCGCCCGCTACAGCAGCGCGGCCAACAAATACCAAAGTAGTGGTTATACTTTTCTCGTCGCGAACGCAGACGCGAGTAAAATTTGGTTTAATTCCTACGACTCTGGAAACGGATACCGAATCGACGACGCAGGCGACGGGACCTACATCATCGGACAATCGGACACGGGGTGGAACCGGAATACGATCCAGGGCTGCCGACAAAGCGATTTCGACGACTATGCTTACTGCCGGGTACGTTGGACAAGCCCCGCGGGTCGGGCGATCCCAAGATTCCATCTTGAAACCATGGCCTCGGCCCCAAGTGGCTCCATTCCCTACGACGAAAACGACAACTCCGGGAACCTCGCCGTCGGCCTCGGTCCAGACCGCGTCCTTGCGAGTTACTCGCTCAACGGATTTTTCTCGCTCACCCCGAACGGTACCGCGACCTGGGAATCTTACCGGATCGGGGGGCCCTATATCGCGAATTTTGGCAATGGAACGATCCGAGAGAACATCGCGTTTAACGCTCCGAAAGACATTAAATACAATCGCGCCACCGAAAAACTCTTCGTGCGGGACATGGCCAGCCATACCCGAATCATGGATTTTTCAGCTTGGCCGGCGACACTCACTTCGACCGTTCAACACGTATTTTCGAGCATTAACTTCGCTGCATTCATCCCGAATCTGGCGGGGAACCGATTTACGACGGAATACACATGCGGCAATCGCACGATCGGCCAACGAATTTTCGATGGAACGACCTTTACCAACGGCGCAGCGTTTCTCCACTCCGGGGCCGGATGCAACACGCTTCCCTTTGCAGGCTCTCCAGACTCGGGAGCGCCCGCCTCAGCGAGTGTGCTCCCTGTCATCTCGTCCAATCGGACAAACGTTCTCCACTCGAACGGGAAGCTTTATCTGACGTCCGAGCACGGAACCCAGGATGCCTTCGTCTATAGTAGCGATACTTCGGTACTCACCCGAATCGCCGGTCGCATCGGTCTGCGTGGCTATGATCCCCTTGACTCCGGAGGACTCGCTTCGAATGCCCTCCTATTTAGGGCGTGGCATATGCAGGAACTCTCCAGCACCCGAGGCTCAAATGCAAGCGACCTCCTCCTTTGGGATGGTGATCGCCTCCGCTTGCTCACGATCGCGACCGATTCGGCCGCGCCGAAGATTTACGATCTCTTTTCGTTTTCGATGGCCGCGGGCTATCCTGCCGGAAGCACGATCCACGATTTTTACTACGACGAATCGACGGAAGTCGCTGGAGAAATCGGCACTGGAACCCTCTACTACGTCGACGGCGACCGCAAGATCCATCGCTTCGTCGCGGCCCCGGGCCTCGCTTCGGCGACCGACACGATCTACGATTTCACCGGCACGTCGTTTGCGGGAGGAACCCTCCCGCCGAAACTCGCCCTGACTCCCGCGGGTTTACTCGTTCTCCAACCGACGAAAATGCGGATTCTGCGGGTGGATCCGTAGCCCCGATTAAACGGGACTGGTAAGCACCTTCGTCCACCGTATCGGCGACCAGCCGATAGACGCCTCGACTGGCGGCCCTATTCCGCAGCGTGATTGAGTTAGCGCGCGGAAAGACGGGTGCGCTTGATTTGCTTGAGAATGGTTTCCCGGAGCAGTTTTTGGAAAGCTGTTTTTTTTGTCTGCGCCAGGGCGGACTCGATCGCGTCCGTGACTTCGGTGAGGGTTCGCAAGATCGATTTCGCCGAAAAATCGATTTCCTGGGCCAACGCTTCCCAATGCCTGCGATTCAGGTTCGTGCCGTCGACTTTCCCCCCGATGGACATCGCCAGGTTCGTGCTGATTCCGGGATAAACTCGGGTGCAAACCAGATCGTAGATTGGACTGAGCGCCCATCGCCCGTCCGCTCCCCGGAGCAGGGAGAGGTTTTTCGCGTGATGGTCGCAGTTACCGACGGCGACGTTAAAGACCAACCAACGGATCAGCAACTCGAGATCCTCGGGGAGATTCGTACTGATCGTTTCGACGACGCGGAAGCATTGGGAGAAAGTCGGTCCCCCTTCGCTCTCGTACTTCAGTCGTGGCGGGACGACGAGGGCTTGGCAAAGATCTTCCTGGTGCAGACGCTGCCAGCGTTGGCCATCGTAGACGCGGTCGTATCGCGGAATGAGTAAAGCGGTGAATCCTTTCGTAGATAAAACCTCCGAAGGAGGAACGGGGAGTCCGGCGGCCCTCGCGAGGCGACCGACTTCATGCTCATTCTCAATCAGGTTCTTGAACGAACTTCGCGGAAGCTTCAGGATGTGCGTGCTAGGCGCACCATGTTTTGGGATCAGTAGCTCGCCATCGACATAGCGGACGGCGAGTTTGTCTTGCGCGCCGGCGAGGCTGAGTCGGGCTTCCCACGCGTCCAATAGCGAAACGGCGACGCTCGGGGTATTCCGGTGGAATTCGCGAATCTCTTCCAGCGTGATGGGTTCAAGCTTCTCTTCTCGTTTTCGCGGCGGAGCCGGTCCGATCGTCAATGCCCCGGCACAGTCTTCGCCGATGGCTTGGAGGAGGCCGAAGTCGTTTTTTTCGCCGATCCCGAGACGGCGGGCGAGGAATTCGCGAACGCCGCCTTCGGGAAGGAGATTGGCGAAGAAACTCTCCGCCTCGCGGACAAACACGTCGCGGGAAAGCGGAAGCGAGTGGGAGATCGGAAATCCTTCGCCCGCGACGATCCATTCCGGGGCATAGACGAAGCGGAGAGCGGGACCCGAGTCGGACGAGGTCAGTATCCCGACCTTCCGCGCGCCGTGATAGACTCCGAGCTCGGCTTCTGTCCGATCATTCTTCCTCGGATCCATATCAGAGCTTTGTTTCGGCTTTTGGGCCAATGGCGACGGCAAGACCGAGGCGACGCAGGACGCGAAGAACGGCGCCGACTTCAAGCGAATCCTTTTTCCCGGATTCAAGCTCGATGATGAATCGGCGCCCCGTGCCGGCGAGCTCGGCGAGCCGGGCCTGGGTCAAGCCTTTCGCCTTTCGAGTCTCGCGGACCCAGCAGCCAATATCGCTGATTCGCCCGACGACGGTGTTTTTGGAGGGCATGCCCAAATATGTTACCGCTCGGGATCATATTTAGGCAAGACCTATTTTGTTCCCTTCCGGGATCAAACGCACACTCTGTTAAAATTGTTCCTTATCGGGAACAATTTGATCCTTTTACGAGCGAATGAATCGTTGTTGGCTCCCCATGAGCCAACGAGCCCTAAACTCAAATACAGAGCACCCTGTGAATCTTTG
>CAZAKW010000236.1:0-4858 GCA_964485835.1 uncultured Bacteriovoracaceae bacterium | reverse complement strand
CCTGTGAATCTTTGATTCTTCCCCTCCGGTGCCTTTTTGCATGAGCCAATTCGAGCGGTGAGCCGCTTTAGATGGGTCAAATTTAACCTCTTCCCCTTCGGCCTAAGAGTTGCGAAGATAAGGGGTGGGGTTCTCCCACGTTTCTGTGTCGGGTTCTTCCGGCTTCTTCTAGTCAGGTTTCGTCCTCGCATTACCGCCTTTTCCGATTTTCGCTCCAAAACCATACATCGAAGGGAAGTTCTTTATGAAAGCCCAGATCGTATCGTTCCATTGCGTGCTGAAAGATAAGTTAGGCCGAGTTCTCAGTTCTTCGTTTAATCGTGACGTGATCAACCAGCTTGAAGCGGGGGCCTCGATGGAGGGGCCCGGCTTGCGAGGTCTGGTAGCCGGCATCCAAAACGTTCGCGAAGGGGAAAAGCGCCGGTTTACGGTTTCGGCCGAAGAGGGATACGGGCCGTACCTTCCGGATCTCGTGGTCTACGTCCCTCGGTCGGAGCTGCGAAAAGGCGATCGCCTCGTCGTCGGTAACGAAGTAGTGGGCAAGGCAAGTCCGGAAGATCCAAAGCACGTGTACCGAGTCGTCCAAGCGCGTCCCGACATGGTGGTACTCGACGGGAACCATCCGCTCGCGGGCCAGGAACTCGTGTTCGAGATCGAAGTCGTCTCGGCGAGGGACGCAGAGAAGGACGACTTAAGTCCGACGATTACTGCGCCTGGTAATTCCTATCTCCATTAGGGCATTTATTTCACCTACTCGGCGGTGGAAGGGGTGGCGCTTTCGCGGCGTTAGACCCTTGGCTGCCTTTGTGTTAGTCTCGGGCCTTCAGTAGTTCATATTGCTTCTTTCGAGTCTGCGGGCACAGTGCCCATATCCTCTAGAGTGGCTCCCTGCCTTCAGGAGGTCTTATGGGTAAAAAGCTATACGTTGGTAATCTTCCATTTTCCGCAACCGATCAAATTTTGGCCGATACTTTCGCACAATGCGGAACCGTCGAGTCGTCTAAGATCATCATGGACCGCGAAACCGGCCGCAGCAAAGGCTTCGGATTCGTAGAAATGTCGACCGATGCGGAAGCAGCGGACGTCATCAGCAAGTTCAACGGCGCCGACTACGACGGTCGCGCTATGACTGTTAACGAAGCCAAGCCGATGGAACCTCGCGATAACCGCGGTGGCGGATTCGGCGGCGGTAACGGCGGCGGACGTCGGTACTAAGCTTTCGTTTAAAATCGTTTGAGGAGGCTGCGGGTGAATCACCCGCGCCTCCTTTTCTTTTCAACCCAAGTCGGCCCGGTTCTCCGGGCTTATCGCAGGACCTTGGTCCGGCAGAAAAGGTGTCATTATGAACTATGTCCGAACCACTTCCGTCCCGAAGGGTCAGTTCAAATGCCATTATTGCCGCGTGCTCGTTCGTGCGAAAGACGGCGTTTGGCAGGAGTCCGTCAGTCCCCAAGTTTTCATCTGCAAGCCCTGCAACGTGGTTCCGCTGCCGAAGGCCGCGTCGAACCCGGTCGATTCTCGCTTTAGAACCGCTTAAGTGGCGAGATACTGTCCGGCCGCTTTGTCCGGACGTCAGCGTCAGACTTCATAAAAAAGGGAACGTCGATAAGACGTTCCCTTTTTTCGTTTACCTTGGGGTTCAGAATTACTGGAGCCGACCCGCAGTCGAGGTCTTGGTCTTCGCGTCTTTCGCTTCTTGGCCGGTTACTTTCTCCCAAAGATTTGCGTCTTTTACTTTCAAGTTGTTTTGGACGTCTTCTACGCCGCGGCATTGCTCGACGCATTCTTCGGCTTTCCGCTTCATCCGGCGGTCTTCGACCGTACCGGTGAGAGTTACGACGGCATTTTCCACTTTAATGTCGATGTCGGAAGCGTCGACAAATGCGTCGTGGGTGAGAGCGTCGCAGGCATCTTCGTGAATACGACTATCGGAACGTTTGTAGCCTTTTGGGCCTTTTCCGGAAAAAAGACCTCGATCTTTTTGCTGGTAGTCGTTGTCCATAAGTCCCCGGCTACTATAGTTTTCGGTTCCATATCCGAAGTGAGTGCGGTTCTCCGTGTCGCGGCTACGGCCGAAATCGATTCCCTCGTGTGAGCGGTTTTCGAATGGATTCATATTACCGCTGTAATTCGGCGTGTCGTCGTAGTCACGGCGGGTCTCGTAGGATTGATCGTTTCGATATCGATCATTGCGAAATTCGTTGCGGGACTGGTTATTGCGATCGTAGTTCGTATTCGAGTAACGGTTTTGCATAAATGCTCCTTCAAGAGTTTGAGTTGTTAAGCGGGTGTTAATGAAAACCGCTTAAGTGACGTGGGATTCTTGAAGAAAATGCAAGCTGCCGGCCACGTCGAGTGTACCAATTCACCACTTGGACGAGGGGCGCCGATACTGCGCTAAAAGAGCCTAGCTCTTGGAGAATCAAAAGATCTGATTCAACCAACCCACTTCTTTTGGATTTTTTGCGATTAGGCTGACTTTTTGAACGCAGGAATAAGGACATCCCGTCACTTTCAGCATCGCCAGAGCCGAGTTCTTGCAGAAATAATCTGGAAGATAAGCAATCGCTTTTCCAGTCGTTACGAATTCCTCAAGAATTTTTAGGCTTGAAGTTCGATATTCCACTTTCCGAGGGAACTCGTCGTCCCGCCATCCATCGAGAGACTGTTTGATTCCCATTTGCCCAAGGAGTGGATTACTCGGGCCGACGAATGCATGGCGGAGTACTTCGCTTACGGGAGCGCTCTTCTTTGCCTTCGCTATGCTGTAAAGCGGATGCCCCTCACCGACAAAGATTTGAAACTTCGCCTCGCCGAGGATTTTAGAGGTGAGGCCGGAGTTCTTTGAGGCTTCGGAGGTGATGATGCCGAGATGGGATTCTCCGCGCAGTACACCCTCAATCGTCGATTCGTCATCCGTTACTCGGTATTCGAATGTCGCGCCAGGAAACTTGTTTTTAATCGTCGAACTCAGGGAAAGCCCCATTTTTGAAAGAAGAATTTCCGCTCCGGCGATGGAAACTTGAAGCGTGCCTTCGTGACCACCCACCTCCACCCGAGCGGCTTCCTCCAATCGGACAATATCGGAGGCCCTTCGCTGGAGGAGCTTGCCTTGGTCGGTAAGCTTGATGTTTCTTCCATCTCGGACGAAGAGACGGGTCGCGAGCTCTTCCTCAAGGCGGCTGACTGCTTTACTGAGGGAGCCTGGCGAAACTCGTAGTCGCTCCGAAGCGCGGTGGATGTTTTGGTCTTGGGCTACGCCAAGGAAGTACTTCAGTTCATATATTTCCATAATCGAAACAATTAATGCAAAACTGTTTCTTTTTATAGGGAATTGACTGGGCCATACCTAGAAAATCGGAATCATCCGATTTTACGAAAGGTAGGACTTATGAAAACGAAACTCTCCAGCCTCTTAGCCGTAGTGGCCTCACTCCTGCCGCTAGCGCAAACCCAAGCGAGCCCTGACCCATCACCGACGAAGAAGGATATGGCCGGAGTAAATGCCGCTTCGCTTAGGTCCATCGAAAGCAGCTGGCTTGAGGTGCCCCGCACCTGTAAGGCGAAAGCATTCAATGCCGAGCCGGTCACCGTTGCGCATCAGCCTCTTCGCCCTGAAGTAGCGGCAATTTACGGACTTCTCTCCGCTTAAATGGACGCGCTTCGGTCGATTTCCTTCCCGGCGGAGACCCTGCGGGAGCTTCGCCGGGAAATGGACGAGGTTGAGGAAGTTACTCCGTTTTCCGTCTGTCCACGCCTGGCGGAGCGAGTGGCGAGTATTGGGATTGCTCGGGAGGTGGGAACGATCAACGACGAGTTGGCTCGATTTATTTTTGATGTCGAGCGTGGAGAAGCGGTCGACCCCTCGTCGCTTTGGTCAGAGTTCGTAGAGTGGAACGGAAATATCGGAGTCAAGATCCAATCGCGGCTATCGGGTCGACTGGAAATCCGGGCGCGCGGATTCTTGGATGTGACCCATCCGAATTTTTCATACAACGAAGATGGGTCGATCCACAGCCTGCTCGTTTTCCCAAGGTTAGTCGCTAAGATCGCCGCTCTTGAAGGCGTCGAGCTGGTATTAGTGAAGTCCTGGGCACTGAACTCGATCTTCGGTGGTTTCGATCCTTCCAAGGCCTACTATCAAACCAATTTTTGGGAACTGGAGAATAACGATTCTCTTCTTTTTGCGGACCTCGTTCGGCAGGGGAGATTGGCGCTCCTAGGTACCCATGATTTGATCGCGCATGTAGCGGGGGTTAAGCGTGACGCTTGGAAGCAGTTGCGAGTCGACGCTGAGCGCGTTTACCAAACGATTCGCCGGTACTCGGGACGTACATCGAGACCGAGTTTAGCTTCTCTCGTTTTGCCCTATACGATCGGAGTGGTATTGGACGATCTTGCTCAACCACCTACTTACGGTTCGAAAAGTCACGAACTCGTCTTGGATCTGTTACTTTCCGAGGTGGAAAAAAACGCGCTCCCACCGCATCTGCCAACCGTGCTCACGAAATTTCCACCGCAGTTCGAGAAGATCATCGATGCATCTCGAAGTTCGAAGATATCCATCAATGAATTGAAAACCCTTATCTCTGAGATGGTGAAGGAGATTCAGAGGGCAACACTCCCGGTGTCGTGATCCCTTCCAGCTCCGCCGGCGGTGGAATCACCCAATGGGTCTCCTCCATCCCCGAATCATGAGTTCCATCAAGACTTCGTAAAGACTTCATAAAGAATGGCCGAAGAGAAATCAAATGTTGCGGTCTAGACTTAGAGCAGTGCAGAAATGCGCGAATTCACGAAAAAAGGAGGTCTTTTCCGACACATTGGGGGATCGATTTCTCTGTGGGATCCTGATGTC
>CAZAKW010000235.1:0-4909 GCA_964485835.1 uncultured Bacteriovoracaceae bacterium | reverse complement strand
CCATGTCGAGGCGCTGGGAACTGCGCCGGAAGGAGTTCAATCGTCCGGGATTGTGGCGTCGGCGCCCCGGTTTCGCTTGAAGACCTCGGCGGGCGAAATTCTTTCGCATTCCGTGGTCGTGGCGTTGGGCGGACTATCGATTCCTAAGATCGGCGCGACCGGATTTGGCTACGAGCTTGCGAAGCGGTTCGGATTAAAACTCGTTCCGCGCGCGGCGGCACTCGACGGATTTACTTTTGCTCCCGCGGAAGCCGCTAGATTTCGCGAACTCGCCGGCGTTTCCGTCGATTGCACGATCGAAGCAGGCGGCGTGGTCTTTCGCGAAAATATACTTTTTACCCACGCCGGCCTCAGCGGTCCCGCCGCTCTCCAAGCTTCGCTCCATTGGCATCCGGGCGAAACGGTCCAGCTTGATTTGCTTCCCGGTAGAAATCTCTTCGCCGAGCTTCGCGGGGAAAAACAAAAGGGCAACCGCTCAATCGTGCGCAATCTGGTTTCTGACCGCTTACCGGCGCGCTTGGCGGACTTAGTGTGCGACCTCTATTTCCCGGCCACGCAACAGTCCCTCCCCTTGCCCCAGGTTTCGGAAAAGGCGCTGGAGGCGCTCTCACAAACCGTCCACGCGTGGAAACTCTCGCCTGCCGGGACGGTCGGCTATAACAAAGCCGAAGTCACGCGCGGCGGAATTGATACGAACGAGCTTTCCTCCAAGACGTTGGAAGCAAAGAAAGTTCCGGGCCTTCACTTCGTCGGCGAAGTCGTCGACGTGACGGGGTGGCTGGGCGGCTATAACTTTCAGTGGGCATGGGCTTCGGGCGCCGCGGCTGGGGAAGTGGTTTAGGCGGGGCGTCGATCGTCTTATGCCGATTGGCAATGGTGAAGCGGGCACGGCCACCTTCGTTAAGCGCTCAGGATGCCGAGCATAGTACATAGTACACTATATACTATGTACTATGCGGCCCCAGACTCGTGCTGAAATCGTTTTCGGCGCCGGTAGCACGTTCATGCACAGTTCCGACGCCGAAAACTCGTTCGCACTATCCCGACTGCGGGTATTGACCAGCCGGCGGAACGGCGCTGGTGGAAGCCGTGCGCTTTATTGCTAAGACGACTTTGGTTTCGGCGCCGGAGAAACGCCGTGTCAGAACGCGCGCCTATATATAGGATTCGAAGTCATTCGCGACATTTGATGCCTACGCTTCGTCGATTTAGGTTCTGCGCAGAACCTCTTTGTTTTGGTGGATATTCCCTGCGCGCAAAATCAAGGTGAACTTAGCAATTCTCGGTCAGCGCGACCTCAGCCGGCGCTTAATCTTCTGGATGAACGGGGCACTCATCCGAAGCTCATCGGAGGAAGGTGTGTAGATCTCATAGGTGCACCGCCATTTTTTTAAACACTCACGTTTGCGCAACTCGATGCCACGTACGAGAAGTTCGGCCAAAAACTCTCCAGAGGGAGGGGTCCCACCGAATTCAAACGCCGCGACATCATCCAAATTCAAAGGACCCCAGTACTGCAGCTCGATGTATCCGGATGCATCCTCGAACTGTGGCAAACTCGTTGGAGTGAACCGTGGCCGAATGGTTTTCGGCAGATAAGCAAGGCGCTCCTGGAAATCCATCGAGCCGCTCAAATACGGGACAGCCCCTTTCTCCTGCTTTATCCGGTGGCTCAACGCCGCCAGCCCACTGTAATCCAATGGGATAAAACTCACGTCCCAGTTTGAATTCGGAAGATCGGTGGCCGCTCTCGTCTGGCCCGCGGGCATCATTCGGGTGAGATACTGATCATAGGAGTCGTCGAGAGTAAATGTTACCCGGTCTTTAATCTGCTTAAGTTTAAAGATGTATCGATCATCACCATAACCTAGATCGCTATGAACGCGCGTCCCGGTAGACTTGGAATCGAGCACAAGAGAGCCGTACTTCACTTTGAGTTCGTCATCGTAAGCCGAATAGGTTTGGTCTGCCACGCGGAGCATTCCAGACTCAACCATCCGATGTGCGACAGGGTCATAAAAAGCACGCGATGCCCCAGTCGTATGCTGATTTTGAAAACCAGTGATTGGACTCCAGAAGCGAACTTCCTCGGGCGCATTGAGCGAAAGCTCTATTCGATCCGACTGAAACAAGGCGATGGTTTCCTTAAGATTGACGAGATCACTTGCGGCTACCTGATCGAACCACGCTTGCGGAGATGCGTACCCGCTTGACTCTTTGAAGACCTTGAGGAAACGCAGATGATTGGCCTGGACCAGGTCGATCGCCTCGCGGGTTAGGGTCTCACGCCGGAAAGAAGGCGGGAGCTTCGGCATCCCTACGATAATCGCCTCAGGAAAAAGCGCATTAAGCTCACTTGCAAGCCATTGGAAATAGCTCCTGAGCTCGTACTCCATCGGTCGATACTCAGTGCCAGGCGCGGAACTCGGAACCTGAACCCTGAACTTTCGGACCAGGTTCACGAGATCGGGGGTCATCGCATCGAGCATTCTGCGATCGGATATCTGCCTGTTGGCAGATTCAAATTCTGCCATCAGCTTTTTGAGGACGTCGAATTCTTTCTTGCCGGGAGTCTGCTTGGCAGTCCAGACCTCTGGCGAAATAGTCTGAAGCGCTTCGAGCGCACGGAGAAGACTGACTTTTTTGAGTAAGCGGGAACAGTCCGCGGCGACGGAAGTAGTCGAAGCCACCAGGCTAACTACCGTCGCAAACGCGAAAATCCAGCTTCTCTGTGCTTTGAAAGTCACGCTTTGCTTATCGGCGATAGCGCAGCGCATCTGAAAACAAAAGAGCTCGGACCGGCCTTCGTCCGATATACGTCCGAGGACGAATCGTCATCCCCATCGGGGGGACGCGTCGGTCAAGGCGTAAAACCAATCGGAAAAATTTCGCTGCTTAAGAGTCGGCTGCACTTTCGTATTTTTTTCGAGCGGTTCTTTTCAGCGTAAACGCTTCTCCAGATCCCGAAGTTACGCTGCCAATAGGTTTTGGGATCGATCAAAATTTTTCCAGTTAGCGGATTAATTCCCGATTCGAGCATATCGAATCGTGCCATCGAGTGTTGCCGATTCAGGAGTTTTTCAAGTTCATCCTGCCAGGCGCGATCCGCGCGCGTTTCTTCAGTGGAACCGTAACTCACCCCAATCCGGTAACTCGAGAGGACGTCTCCGGCAAGCCCCTGCGAAATCATCCCTTCCTTAAAAAGCCGCTTCCCCGTCACATCCAACGAGACCAGGCCCCAAGGATAGATCGTCCCCTCGACGAGGCGCACTCCGTACCAATCGACCAGTATGAAATCACGCCCGTTGAAGATGACTTGTCCGGGTTGTGAGATGTCCTGGATACCCAAGATACCGCTGGTCTTCCATTGGAATCGTCCTAGGGCGGCTTGTATGGCCCGGTCTTCATCGCCTTGAAAGCGAACTTCTCGCGAAAGGTATTCGTCGAGCGTGAAGGATTTAGGAATGACGTCGAATGCATTGTACTGGCCCTTCAAACCACCGTGATATTTCGGACCGATGCCGGAGCGTGAAAAAAGATCGGCGTATTCCATCGTGGCGTCGATGTAGTGACTGAAGGTGAGTCGAAGTTTATAGGACGCTCCGACTGATCCATCGATTTCTGAAAGGTCCCATCCTTGGGCCACCCAAAGCGGTTGACGGGATATGGGGAGCCTGAGCGCCATGATTTTTCCGATTTGGTTTCCCGCCACCGCTTTCACTTTCAAGACGTAGTTCGTCTCTCCGTGTCCGAGGTGATCGACGAATTCGAAGCGGGCGCCGTCTTCAAAACCAAGAACGTCCTTGGGCTTCAGATTTTGGAGGATTTCCTCGTAGTTATCGACGGGAATGAGTTCAGCGCTAGGTATAGTGGCGGAGCCCGGTGGAAAGAGGAATATCGGGTCGTTCGCGCGGACCGGAGCGACGACCGCGAAGAGGAACGCGAGAAGCAGGATTCGAACGGCATGCATTCGTGTCCTGATCGGCTGAATGACGGGAATTTATTAGCGAAACTTTTCTCCGACCGCGTTTGGAGCAAAAAAAGTGAACGAGGGAAAGGTTTTCGATCGAGATTCTGCGCAGAACCTCTTTGTCTGGTCGGATATGCCCCGCACGCAATATCAGGTTTTAGCGTGAGCACTATTCCATCAAGGCAACATCGTAGACCGCGGCTTTGTGAATCCACGCATTCGTGACGCAAAGCTGTCCAAACTTCGCCGCCTTCTGACATTCGGCTTGGTTTTGATTTTGTTCCGTTTGATTGTATCCTTTATACAGCGCAACCGTCTTCGAAGGCTCGCTCACCGCTTCCATCAGGGCCACGTCGTACGCGGCATGCTTATGCTCGAACATATTAACGGAACAGATTTGAAGATCCCGCAATTGCCTTTGGCATTCTATTAGGTTGGCGTTTTGTTCGTTCTGGCTGAATCCCTTCCAAAGGGAGACTTCCCTCATGTCGACAGCGAATGCATTGAGCGACGATAGGGCGGATAAAATTGCTATTAGCTTTTTCATTTTCTTCTCCAAATTGAGACTACGGTTCTAAAATTCAGGTTTTCCCGCGAAACCTCGTGCTCAAACGCCCGTTCGTTACGCGACTCTCTAGGGTTCTCTGGAAAACGCTAATTTTCGACGTTCACCTCTTCACATTCTACCGTGGATGAAACACCCAGGGGCAGAGTGCCAGAACGCGATTCGGCCATTGATCCGTTGACGTTCCAAAAGGAAAAACGAACGTCGATTCGATTTTCGTCATTTTTAACTAAATCGAGACCGATATTTCTTCCTCTCAGTTTGAACCCATTTTTAACGGTCTCATCGCTTGCCTCGAACGAGTCATACTCGCGGTATTCGATCGGGATCTGATTGGTTGGCTTCTGTGCGAGGAGAAGTTTAAGCATATCCTC
>CAZAKW010000234.1:0-4916 GCA_964485835.1 uncultured Bacteriovoracaceae bacterium | reverse complement strand
GCTTTATCACGGGTGGGGCTTGCAGCCGGGGGGTTAGGTGCTGCGGTAGTTCGCGCACGGTCGATCTATGTTTGTCCGAATCCGGGGAATAGCGTATCCCAACCGGGTTCAGGCGAGGGGGCCCCGAAGTCGAGACACCTTCGGGGTCCCCGTGTGTTTTCAATAAGAAAGGCCCGAGTCGTAGAGCGACTCGGGCCTTTCTTATTTTGAATGATGCAGCTCCAGCTTACTTCTCTTGCTTGATTTTGGCTTTATCGAGCAGGAATTGCATGGTCGTTTCTTCGCGCAACCGGAACTCAAGGTCGTCCCGACGGCGAGGATTCGAGTGGTAGAATTCGCGAACTTTCGCTTCTTCGACCTTCATGTTCGTCGCCATCTTCGAGATTTCGGCGTCGATTTCCTTGGCGCCGACTTCGATTTTTTCTTTCTTAGCGATCGCTTCAAGGATTAAAGACGCGCGGACCTGGTTTTCCGCACGGGTTTTGAGATTGCCCATCTCATTCATCAACGCGTCCTGGATCATCTGGTCGTTGAAGCCCTGATTCTTCAGGTTCGAAGCGACGTCTTGGGCGAGCGACCGGGTCTGGCCCTGGACGAGGCTGGCCGGGATATCGAACGCGTTCTTTTCGATCAACTGGGCGAGCAAGTCGCTGCGAAGCTTGCGCTCCGTCTCGCTTTTACGTTCGGTCGTGAGCTGTTCTTTGGC
This sequence comes from uncultured Bacteriovoracaceae bacterium, assembly GCA_964485835.1. Classification (GTDB taxonomy): domain Bacteria; phylum Bdellovibrionota; class UBA1018; order UBA1018; family UBA1018; genus JACMQW01. The sequence goes on along the minus strand of CAZAKW010000234.1, from coordinate 4,210 downwards.
TTTGGTCTTGAGTTCGGCGACGCTTTCGAAGCCGACGTTCTTCGCGAGTTCGTCGTCGAGTTTCGGAAGTTCTTTCAGCTTGATCTCGTGGATCGTGCAGGTGAATTCCGACATCTTTCCGGCGAGTTCTTTTTCGAAGTAATCGGCCGGGAAAGGAACTTTGAAGGTCTTGGTCTCGCCTTTTTTCATGCCGACGAGATTGTCTTCGAACCCTTCGATCAGCTGGTCGGATCCGACTTCGATCATCCGTTGGCCGTTCATCCCGGCTTTCTCCTCAAGCCCGGAGTCGGTGACGATGCCACCCTTGAATTCAAGGTCGACGAAATCACCCTTCTTGACCGTGTGACCTTCCGGTGCTGGATTTAAGGAGGCTTGCGAGTTCAGCATGTCGTCGATCGTCTTTTGTACGTCGGCGTCGGTCACCGTATCGTTTCCGCGCGAAACCGCGAGGCCCGTGTAACCTTTCGCTTCGATCTCCGGCAACACTTCGACGGTCGCGGTGAACGTGAAATCCTTCGCTTCGTCGAGTTTGTGCCCGGCGTGATCGTCTTCGGATTGGTCGTTGATTTGGGGTTGGCCTACGGCCTGAATTTTTTCTTTCCGCAACGCTTCGGAATACGACTCGTCGACGAGACGATGGAAAACGTTATGGCGAACATCGTCGCCGTAGAATTTTTTCACCATCGGGAGCGGAACCATCCCGGGACGGAATCCTTTGATCTTCGCGGTCTTGGCGACTTCGCGCAGGCCCTTTTCGAACCGTTCGGCGACGACGTTGGCCGGGACCTTGATCGTGAGTTTACGAGAGATATTAGACGCTTTTTCAACCGATACTGAAATTTCCATAGGGCCCGGTTCTAACGGTAAAGAGGATGGGATTCCAGAAAGAACGCCCCGCGTCGTCGCTGGAATTTAAGGGTTAAGGGGCCTGGCTCGGGTCGAGTTCGGGGAATGCGTCGAAGTCGAGATTCGGATACCAGACTCGCTCAAGCCACAGCCCTTGGGGTTGGGCACTCGGACCCACGGTCGAACGGTCCTTCGTTTCCAGGATCTTCCGTATATCCGAGGGGGGCCGGGCCCCATTACCGATTTGGATCAGAGTGCCGGCGATCCCCCGGACCATGTGCTTGAGAAACCCGCTCCCTACGACCCGGATCCGGATCATCTTGAGCGAGGCTAAAGGTACAGAGAAAGGGCCGCCCGTGGGGTATTCCACGACTTCCGCCTCGAACATCGTTCTCACCGTCGAGCGCATCGGCTTGGAGCCGGCACCCTGGAACGCCAGGAAATCATGTTCACCGAGCAGGTGACGGATCCCCTCGTCCATAGCGGCTACGTTGAGGGGGCGGCGGTGGAATCTTGAAATGCCGGCATGGAGCGCCGAAGGGGCACGCCCCGTTTGAATATAATAGGAGTACTGTTTTTTACTCGCGCCAAGCTGGGCATGGAAGTCAGCGGGAGCCTCGCGGAGTTCGAGGATTCGAATGGCCGAAGGTAGGATCGTGTTCAAGCCGCGGTGGAGATGGAAAGGCGTGATCTCGGGTTTACCCGCGCGCCCGGGCGCGGACCAATCGATCGAGAAGTTCGCGACCTGTCCAAGAGCGTGGACCCCGGCGTCCGTTCTTCCGCTGGCCTGCCAGTGCGAGTGTTGTCCGACCATTTTTTCAAGCGCGGCTTCCAGCACGGCCTGGATGCTTGGGTCGTGGCCAGTTGCGTGGGCTTGGATCTGCCAGCCGCTATAGTTCGTGCCGAGGTAAGAGATCAGCGCCGCGTATTTCTTTTGGCCACTTCCAGCGGGCGCGATCTCGATCACGAATCACATCTCAAAGGTAAAACCGATTTGAACGCCGTCGACGGTGAATTCGACCAGGCCGCCGGCCATGGACTCTAAATATGTATAGTCCAGGGTTAGGTAGGTGTGTTTGGTGCCGTTGGATTCGTACTGGTCCCACGAAGAACGCGGCGAAATCCAATCAAGCCCGAACGCGACCCCGGCGGTATACCAGTAACCAAACGTATATCCGCGTTGGCTGGGCTGTTTGTCGCTTCGGTTTTCTACGAATCCGATCGTCGAGGGGCCGGCGCCGAAGAACGGGTAAATAAAGTTCGCGACGTTGATCCGGTAAATCAGCCCGACGTTGAAAGGGATCGAGACGAAACGGAACTGGGTACGCGAGCGAGACGCGAATTGTCCCGAGGGATCGAACTCGAGGATCCCGTCGGCTTTCGTAAACGAAGTGCCGAGGCTGGCGTAAAGCCCAAGTTTCTTTAAAAAATCACTCGTGAAGGGCCGATACTCGTAGTGGACGGCGAAGTCGGGGATCCAGCTGTTCCCGTAGACCTCGTCAAACGTTCGGTCCTGATTTTCGCCCGCGCTATACGTGCGGGTCGCACTCGCCGCCAATTTAAAGCCGAAAGCGGAACGAGTTTCGAGTCCGCCCTTGTTCGCACGAAGTTTCTTTCCTTTGCGATAGTCTTCGATCGCGCTGCCGGTCGTTGGAGAGAGGCCCCGCCTAACTCGTTTCGTGTAGTTCTCCGAACCGTCGCTCGGGGGTAATTCTTTACGAAGTTCCTCGGAATAACCCTGCGAAGGCTCTTCGGTACCCGCGCTTTTTTTTAAACTTTGGATGTAAGGATCGGGGTTCGTATCCGAACGAGCGGGAAACTGCTCGGCGGGAAGTTCGCTGATGAGGGAATCAATGTAAGGTTGTTCCGAAGCATTTGGTTCCGCGGCCTGCACTTTATCGACCATCGCCCCGGATGCCAGAATCGCGACGACGACTCCAAGCCCGCGAAAGCGGCGAAAAGGAAGGCCAAACGTTAAGACTAAAAGCACGAAAGCGGCGATTGGGATCGAGAGCGCGGCGGGGTGGAGCGCGATCCAAGCGGCGATTTGCAGCGGAATCAAAGCCGCAAGGACTACGGTTCGGTAGACGGGGCGCTCGATTAACCAGTTCGCTCCGCGCGGGCCTTCGGCGTAATACCAGCGGATGAAAGCGCGTCCCAGCGCGAATTCGTCTAAAATTTTGTCCCGAAATTCGCGAAGGAGCATCACGCCGGGAGCGCGTCCGTCGCGGTAGCTTGCGGTGGCGACGAAACAGTTACTTTCTTTTAGGAAGCCTTGGATGTTGCTCGCGAAGACTTTGTCGTTAAGAGGGTAGCCGGCAATGGCCTCGGCGTTTTCGCCGGCGCGACCGCAGAAGGTGATCAAGCCGGAAGAGTCTTGGACGCCGAAGTCGGCGGAATATTTCTGATCGTTAATACTCGCTAGATTCACAAACCCACCGATCGGCTGTTCGCCGGCACCGAACGGGGCGTCGCGGATGATTTCTCCGTCAGCGTAATTTGTGACCATCGTCGGCGTCCGAGCCGCAATTGCCCAAACTCTCAGCATCGCGGGCGATCCGCCGTAAGTGGCATTCGCGGTCACGGTGAAAAGACTCGTATCGACAAGAATCGATTCGTCCCCCGGAAAGAAATGGGGAGACGGAGGGCAGGCGGAGAGGAGCGGGCCACGTACCTGCGGAACCAGAAAAAGCGCAGTGGTCTCGCCACTGGGAGGAGGAATCGGAGCCACCGCGCTCGCGCTGGCGTGGAAGTGGAGGGTCACTCCTTCGATCGGGGCAGTAAGATTAAAAATGGTGCCTGGATTATTGCAACCCCGAATGACGGCGCCTGCGGGACAAATGTCTGCGACCCGAAAGTAAACTTCAGCGCCGACGGCTCCGTTGGCAGCGACGTGATCGGTACCATTGATCTTAATGTGAGTGAGAGTGTTTTGGGTGTTGTCCGCGACGGCATACGCATAAAGATACGGGCGATCAGTCGGAATACCGGAGAGGTAAAATCGGAGAGCTTGGGCGGGATTCGCAAAGTTATGCTCGGTAAAGCCCGGAGCCAGTTCCGCTCGCGGGACGTTCGGACCCGGAACGATCGCGCGGGCCGTAACATCCGCGTAGTGGACCGAATCCAGACCATTCGTCAGCGTTTTGAGTTGGCCGATGGGGTCGACGGTGACGTTTGCTTGGGAGAGACTAGAGGCAGCGAAGGCGCCCAGCAGGATCACCGAGCAAATACCGCGGCGGACGGTACGACTAACCCAAGATCGCTTCGGCAATTTGAATCGCATTGAGCGCGGCTCCTTTTCGGATATTGTCGGAAACGACCCAAAACTGCAGGCCGTGGTCGTTGGTGGGATCTTTACGGATGC